>JAUIME010000087.1 GCA_030433195.1 bacterium | reverse complement strand
GCCGTGAAGGAGGGCAAGCCCGAGAACATCCTCGACAAGATCGTCGACGGTCGCGTCGAGAAGTTCTACACGGAGCGATGCCTCCTCGATCAGAAGTTCGTGAAGGACGACTCGAAGACGATCAACGAACGCGTCACCGAAGCGATCGCCAAGATCGGTGAGAACATCCAGGTGAAGCGCTTCTGCCGATTCGAGGTGGGCGGCGAATGAGCCTCGATGAGGCGTCGCTCTCGGGCGATCGGGTGCCTCGGTACAAGCGCGTGCTCGTCAAGCTCAGCGGAGAGTCGATGGGCTCCGCGGGTGCCGGGATCTCCGGAGCGGAGATCCAGGCGATGGCGAGGCTCGCGATCGAAATCCGGGACCTCGGTGTCGAGGTGGCGCTTCTCGTGGGCGGCGGCAACTTCTTCCGCGGTCGGGATCTCTCCGGAAGCGGGATCGTACGACGAACGACGCGCGACGCGATCGGCATGCTCGCGACGGTGATGAACGCGCTCGCGCTGCAAGACGCCATCGAGTCCGAGGGAGGGCGTGCGCGCGCCATGATCTCGACGGAGATGAGCCGTATCGCGGAGCCGTTCGTCGCGCGCAACGCGGTGCGATATCTCGCCGACGGGATCATCACGGTGTTCGGCGGGGGAACGGGCAACCCGTTCTTCACGACGGACACCGCGGCCGCGCTGCGGGCGTGCGAGATCGGCGCCGGGCTGCTCGTGAAGGCCACGCGGGTCGACGGCGTGTACGCCGACGATCCTGAAAAGGACCCGTCAGCCGAACGTTTCGACGAGTTGCGCTATCGCGACGTGCTCGAGCGCGGTCTGCGCGTCATGGACGCGACCGCGATCACGATGTGCATGGAACATCGGCTTCCCATCGTCGTTCTCGATGTGAAGAAACCGGACGCTCTCGTCCGCGCGATCTGCGGCGAGACGGAGGGAACCATCATCAAGAGGTGAGGCGATGAGCAACGAAGTGGAGAGCTACGACCAGGTCGTCAAAGAGACGAAACAGAAGATGGTGAAGGCGGCGGAGCACCTCGAAGACGAGCTGCGCAAGATCCGCAGCGGGCGCGCGACGCCCGGCCTCGTGGAGAACATCCGCGCGGAGTACTACGGATCGCCGACGCCGATCGGCCAGCTCGCGAACATCTCCATTCCCGAGCCGCGGCTCATCGTCATCAAGCCGTTCGACAAGTCCGCTCTCTCGGAGATCGAGAAGGCGATTCAGAAGTCCGACATCGGGCTCGCACCGAGCAGCGACGGCAAGCTCATCCGGCTCACCGTCCCGCCGCTCAGCGAGGAGCGCCGCAAGCAGCTCGTGTCGCAGATCAAGAAGATGTCCGAGCAGGGACGCGTCGCGATCCGCAACATCCGCCGCGATCAGAACAAATCGGTCGAGGCCGCGCAGAAGAAGAACGTCTTCACGGAGGACGATCGCGACAAGCTGCTCGAGACGATTCAAGAAGAGACCAAGCGCTTCGAGAAGAAGATCGACGATCTCGTCGAGAAGAAGTCCGCCGAGATCATGGAAGTCTGACGCACGAGGCGACGCGATCGATGTGACGAGGGGATTGTGAGAAACTCCTTGTCAGATCCGAGGTGACAAAGTAAAAAATCGGTCCACCTGCACGGTGGAGGGGGCATAGCTCAGTCGGTAGAGCAACTCCCTTTTAAGGAGTAGGTCGAAGGTTCGAGCCCTTCTGCCCTCACCAGAAACGCAACCTGTCGTCGTGCCGGCGGCAGCGCAGTACGAAGGACTCAGGTATCTCGGTACCGCAGTCCGATAGGCAGTCAGCAGGCAAGCAGTACGAGTGGCCCCTTCGTCTAGTCAGGTCTAGGACACTGGATTTTCATTCCAGCAACCGGGGTTCAAATCCCCGAGGGGTCACCACTCTCCCTCCCGCCGCTTTCGCTCACGCGGCTCGTCTCGCGTACCGCTGTCCGGCTGGCGGTCCCTCCTTCACGGACTTCCCCCGTTTATCCGGTTCCGGAGTGAGCGGCTGTTGTCTGCCGCGATCCGTGAAGTGCGGGTCGACAACTGCAGGTCGACCGCGGCGGAGCTCGTCATCGCGAGACTTCGCGGTCGCGTGGGATCTTGTCGCCGACGAGCACGCGCAGTCGCGTGGTGACGCCTTCGATCGCTTTCGCGTCTCCGTCGAGGGCGCGGATCGCTTCGTCGAGAGCTTCGCGCGTGGCGTCGTCCGGTTCGTTGCTCCAACGCGTGGCGAGGGCGTCGCGCAGGGAGGCCTCGCCGAGTCGGGCGATTGCGCAGCCGGCGGCCTGTCGGGTTGCCTTGCTTTCGTGATCGAGGGCTTCGACGAGCGCGTCGCGTGCGATCGCCTCGGCCGGGTCGAGCGCGAGGATGGCGGCGATCGCGTTGATGCGGTGCGATTCGTCGCGGGATGACGTCGAGAGCTTGGCGAGCGCCCGCTGCGACCATGCGTCGTCACCGGCCGTGGCGCCGATGGCGCGGATCCAGTTCTTCTTGACCTCGTCGTCGCGCTCGCGGTTGTAGGCACTGCGGACCGTTCGGTTCGCGTCGAGCGCCGCGAGCTGCTCGAGTGCGACGGCGACTTCGTTGCGTACGTGCTCGGAGCTGTCGGTCGCGAGGGGTTCGAGCGCCTTCCACCAGATGCGCGGCGACGACGCGCCGATCTTGCGCACGGCGGCGGTCCGCACGGAGTGGGGGAGCGCGCGGTCTCCGCGCGTCACGGCGAGGCGTTGGCCGACGAACTCGACCGCCTGCGGCAGGTCACTGCGTACGAGTCGATCGAAGACCGCGGGCACGAACGCCGCCTCGGTGGACCCACTCTGTTTTTCGACCGCGCGGAGATTCTCGAGGAGCTGCGCGACTTCTTCGGGTGTCGGCGGCGCGGGACCTTCGCGCTTCGCGCCTCGTTGCGGCGTGTTGCGGCTCGGTCGCCCACGATGCCGTGCCGAATCGAAGACGTCGCCGCGGATGAGTCGTGCGGGTTTCGTGGCCGATTCGGGCGCGTCGGTCGCCGACTCGGGATCGTGCAGACGGAGCGCTTCGTGGAAACACCACACGAGCTCGGCTTCGCTCACTTGGTACGGAACGGAGATCAAGACGTCGCCGCTCGGCGCGATGAAGACGTGCTGCGGCGCAACGACGAAGCCGCGCGGATCGGGGCGCACCCAACCCTCGGTGCGCATTGCCACGTCGACCGAGCGATGTGCCGAGCACGGGATCCCGCCGAGTCGCTCGCAATCGCGCATGCCGCCGCGGTGCTCTTCGCGGTTGGCGACGAGGTTCACGGTCGACCGCGTGAGCTCGACGACCTTCGGCGAGCGATAGAGCGTTCCGGCCATGAGATCATTGGCGGGCTCGCCGTCCATGTTGATCGCGAGGAAGACGACGCGGTTTTCGGCCTTCGCGCGCTCGAGCGCGACCGGGACCGAGAGCTCCCACTCGATGCGCTCGGCCTGGTCTTCCAGGGATCGGGGCGCGGTCGATGCGGCCGCAGAGAGCCGTCCGACCCCGAAACCGCCGCCGAATAGGACGAGAAGCGCGATGAGAAGAAAGGCCTTCACGGCGAGCTCGCGACGGCGTGAGGCCCTCCTGGCGCGCCCCGGGGCACTTGATATCTTGTAGCTCCTCGAAACGACCGCTCGGGCGCGACGACGCGCTCTCGGCACGAATCGTGCCCTCGACGCCGCACGGTGTGCGCGGCGCCGCGGTCGGTTGTCCCCTCCAGGAGTTTTCATGCAGACGTTTCTCGAAAAGCTAGACAGCGGTTGGATCGTCGGCGACGGCGGCACCGGCACCATGATCGTCCAGAAACACCCCCGGTTGCATTGTATCGAATCGGCCAACCTCGAACATCCCGAGACGGTCGTCGACGTGCACCTCGCCTTCATCGCCGCGGGCGCCCAGATCATCGAGACGAACACCTTCGGCGCGAACCGTTTCAAGCTCGAGAAGCGCGACCTGGCCGACAAGATGCACGCGATCAACAGCCGCGGCGTCAAGCTCGCGCGTGAGGCGCGCGAGATCAGCGGCAAGGACGTCTACATCGCGGGTTCGATCGGGCCGACGGGGCTACGCCTCGACCCGCTGCACCGCGACAACGCGGCGCGCGAGGTCTTGCTCGAAGCGTTTCGCGAGCAGGCCGAGGCCCTCGACGATCGCGGTGTCGACTTGTTCATCGTCGAGACGTTCTCGTCGGCGTACGAGTGCTGCGTCGCGATCGACGCGGTGCGGCAGATCTCGAGCCAGCCGATCATCGCGTCCCTGACCTTCCCCGACGAGTGGAGTCCGTCGATGGGCGGCATCCATCAACAGCTCCTCGGCGCGCTCGCGAGCTCGCAAGTCGACGTGATCGGGCTCAACTGCATCATGGGGCCCGCGATGATCGTCGACATCCTCGAGTCGATCCAGTCGCTTCGCCCCAAGCCGATTTGCGTGCAGCCCAACGTCGGCGTGCCGGTCGCGCGCGACGAAGCCGTGTCGTATCCGAGTCCGAATCCCGAGTACTTCGCGAAGTTCGCGCGATCGGCGATCCAGCTCGGCGCGAAGATCATCGGCGGATGCTGCGGCACGCGCCCCGAGCACATCGAGGCGATCGCGAAGGTCGTGCGTGAACACGATCCCGCGAGCGTGCGGCCGGCCGCACCGTCGTCGGTGCACCAGGCGCCGCAAGATCCGCTGCCGCCGGCTCCCGAAGGCGGGCTGTCGCCGTTCGCACAGAAACTCGCCGACGGCAAGTTCATCAACTGCATCCAGCTCGACCCGCCGAAGGGGACGAATACGGAACTGTGCGTCTCGGCCGTGCAGCGGTTCCTCGAAGCCGGCAACGTGGACGCCGTCGACGTGAACAGCAATCCGATGGCGCGTCTGCACATGGACTCGCTGTGGATGTCGCACGAAATCGAGCGCATGGGGATGGAGACCGTGCCGCACATCACGCCGCGTGATGCGAGCCTCATGGGGCTCGAGGGCGCGCTGCTCGGCGCCTGGCGCGCGGGGATCCGCAACGTTCTCGTGATCACGGGCGATCCGTCTCAGGTCGGCGGGAATCCGGGCGCCCACGACGTCTACCAAACCGACGGGGTGGGCCTCGTGAAGGTCATCAAGGAGCTCAACGAAGGGTTCGACTGCGTCGGCAACAAGGTCGGCGATCCGCCCTCGTTCTGCATCGGGGTGGCCGTGAACCCCAATGCCGAGGATCTCGACCGCGAGATCGACCGGTTCAAGCAGAAGGTCGACAACGGCGCGGACTTCGCGATGACGCAGGTCTTTTTCGAGTGGGGCTGCTGGGAGCGGTTCCTCGACCGTTTCGGCGGGAAACTGCCGATTCCGGCGCTCATCGCGGTCTGGCCGCTCACGAGCTACCGTCTCGCGGTCCGGCTCCACAACGAGGTGCCCGGGATCATCGTGCCGGATTCCTACCAGCAGGAGCTCGAGGCGGCGGGGAAGGGCGCTCGGCGCGTCGGATTCGACCGGGCTCGGCAGCTCTACGCCGAGTCGAAGGACCGCGCCGCAGGGGTTTACGTCATCGCGCCCTTCAAGAATCCGGCCGCGGCCCTGGAGATCCTGGAGACCACGCCCAAGACGGCCGATGAACATTCGGGAGCCGGCCGGCCTGCGGCGCCCGGCGCGTGAACGAAGCGTTGCACGCGGCGGCGTTTTGCGGTCTAATGCGGGGTCCCGACTCGGTCCGGGTCAGCGACCAACAAGGAGCCAAGGCACATGGGATGGACGCGCACCGTAGCCCCGTTCGGCACCCTGCATCGTATCGCCAGGGGTCGCGTTTCGAAGGGTCGATCCATTGTGGCGGCGGCCGCTGCCGTGGTCGTCGCGGCAGGGCTTTCGGCGCCCGATTGCGCGGCCGATTCGCACGATCCGACGAGCGGCATCTTCGGCTGCCCCGACGAGATCGGGCTCGGGACGACGACCTGCGGTGAAGCGGGCGGTCCCGACGAGCTCGGGGTCGCGGGCGAATCGCGGCGTTCGACAGGCGCGCGCTCGGACACGATGCATTGCGACGTGCCGGCCGATCCGGCGCCGGCTTCGGCGGAATCGACCCCGTCCGGCGGGAATTCGGCGCTGTCGAGAGACGAGCCGGGTTCCATGCCCGTTCTCGGTGGGTCGGGTGGCGAAGGGCCCGTGACCGGGGCGCGATCCTCGCGACGAGCCGTTCAGCGAGGGGCCGAGGGCTCGATCGAGGCCTCGGATGATGCCTTCGAGCCGGAACCCGTACCCGATCGCGATCGACGCGCCGAGCCGCGGCTCACGTCGCGCAAGGCCGAGGCGCCTGCCCCGGTCGTCGCCGCCGACGAAAAGGGTGATGCGGATCGTCGTGGCGATTCGCGACCCAGCCGCCGGAGCGAGGTCGAGGCGCCGCGCCAGCCGGCTGCCGACGACGAAGAAGCGGTCAATCCCGCGTGGGCGTTTGCGTTGCGGAACATTTCACGCCTCCTCGACCTCTGAGCGGTCGTCGACCTCGGCGGCGTCGCTCCTCGCGAGAGCCGAAGGGATGGAGTCGTGTCCTCGGCGATCCTCCGAGGCCGATTTCGAGGTGATCGCGTCGATTCCGGTCCTGCGCGGCAAAAAAGATCTGCGCCGGGCAGCGAGCTTCCTGTCTTCAGACTCGGAGCCGGATTCGCGGCTCGACGGCACAGGCTCTCGGCTGCGGGACCACGATCTTGAAACCCTCGACACCAGGAGCGCTGCGACTTCGGGCCATGGCGGATTCTCTCCCAGCCGATGAGCGGCCGACCACGGCGCGACGAGCCTCGGGCGCGTTGCACCGCTTCGCCGCCGGCGACTCGACCGAGGAGGCCTTCGAGGCCGCGGTCCCCGAGCTCGCGCGGCTGATCCGCGGATATCTCTACTTCGCGCGGGTTCCGCGAGACGAGCTCGAGGACCTCGCGCAAGACGCGATCGTCAGGGTGTACACGAAGCGCTCCGACCGGACGGGTACGACCGAGGCGTCGCTACGAGCCTGGTTACGCACGATCTGCCGCAACCTCGCTCTCAACGCGAGGGCTCGGCCCGATCCGCCGCCGCCCGCGAGCGACGAAACGCGCCCGGCCGATCGCCTGGACTTGCGAGAGGCGCTCGACACGTGCCTGGCACGGCTTCGGGAGCCCGATCGTACGGTGTTTCGCCTGCGGCACCTGCGCGAGCTCACGACGCACGAGATCGCGGAGCTCTACGGCTGGAAGTTGCGCAACACCGAGTACGTCCTCGCCCGCGCGCGCGAGTCGATGCAGCGGCACCTGCGGCGCGAGGGCTACGACCGAGCACGAGGAGAACGATCATGAATCTCGACGGGTGGCTCGAAGACCAGCGGCGGCGCGAGGCGAGCGACGCACGCATCGAGGCGCGCGGCCCCGAGTGCTTGGCATTCGCGGCGATTCGCGAACTCGCCGACTCCGAGCGGGAACCGGGCCGCGATGACGCGGCGCACCTCGAGTCGTGTCCGCGTTGCGCGTCCCTCGTCGAAGCGATGCGGCGCCGCGTTTCGCAGGCGGAAGACGAGATCGCGGCGACGTCCGACGCGCGTTCGAGCGACGGACAGCGACCGTTCGAGACACGGCGGCTCCTCGCGGGACTCGCGACGCGCATCGCCGTCGCGGCGGCCGTCGTCGCGTTGGCGTTCGTGCTTCGCGGATCCGAGGATCGGCGGTCGATCGGGCCCGGTCCCGCCGCGGACGTCGCCGGCGCGGGCGAGATCTCGCTCGGCGATCTCTACGAAGAGGGCGTCGAAGGAGGGCTTCTCGCCGATCTCCTGACACGAAGCGTCGCGGATGCGGACGCGACGTTCGGCGAGCGCCGCGAGCTGCCGGGGGGCGTCGTCGTCGAGACCGTCGGGATCCGTGGACCGCGATTCTTCGGGTTCTGCAATCCGACGCCGTCTCCGGGTTTCGGCTGTCCCGAGACCGACTGCTTGGGGCGCCTCTGTGAAGACGGCTCCCCTTGCGACGATCCCGTCGCGATGCCCGCGTGTCGCGAGAGTCGGCTGACGCTCGAGATGTACGTGCCGGCCGATTTCGCCGCGGGGCGAGCGTCTGCGGAGCCGCCGGCGGTGGTCGTCATGCAGATCGAGGATCCCGACGCGGGATCGGATTCGGCGTGCGGACAGAAGCGGGGGATCGTCGAGAGCCTCGCGCGGGCCGGGACGCCCGGGGTCGTGTGGTACGAGCGTGACACGCTCCCGTACCCTGCGGACGCGACTCCCATGCCTCGTCTTTGCCGGCAGTTCGGTTTCGAGTCCGATGCCGATCTCCAACTCGCCGGGTACCGATGGATGATGCTCGGCGATCCCGATGCGCTGACGCCCGCGGAGCTGCGGTACGATCTGCGCTTTGCCCATGCCCAGGCTTTCGTGCTCGCGACGACGTTCTTCGAGTCCTACGCGCGGGAACACGTGGGCGCCGCGACCGCTGCTCCGGAAGACTGGAGTGCGTGGCTCGACGATCTGCGCGTGTGCCTCGCGGGCGATTCCATGGAACGCTGCGACAACGGTGTTTCGGGCGAAGGCGGAGTCGACGAGGGTTGCCTGACGGCGGCCGGGATCGATCCGCGCGTCGCGGCCGTGCTCGTCGGCGGCGCGTCGGGCCTCACGGACGGTCCCGGCAACGCTTACCAACGCTACGAATCGGACTGGAGCCTCTGCCCCGGGACCGCGATGGACTGCGGCGTGCGTTCGGATCCCGCGTCCGTCGATCCGTGGAAGGACTTCTCGTCTTGGGCGTGGCGTCATCGCGGTGCGGATGCGTCGTACTTCAACGTGTACGCACCGGCTCGCGATCGAGACCGCTACGACGACTTGTGGATTCTCGCCGTGGTCGCGACGCACGACTGGCGCATGCCGCTCGGATCCCACGCGAGCGACGCTTGGGTCGGTGAGGCGTCGTCCGCGTCTTCGGAGCCCGACCCGTGGCGCGTCCGTCACCTGTTGCGGATCAACCGCGACCGTGGAGTCGGAATCCCGGTGGGATTCGAAGGAGACCGTGTCGTGACCGCGGGCGAACTGTTGCTGCGTCGCGCGGTGGCTCAGGTGCGGGGGGGCGAGGAGGCGCTCCCTTCGCTGCGCATCGAGTCGCTCGATACCACCGATCGGCGTCGATGGCACGCGATGGTGCGGATCGGCGACCGGTCGCACGAGACCGCTCCCGAGCGCGAGCACTACACGGCGTACGTCGCGTTCTCGGACGACCGCGACTTCCGTCGTTGCGGCGCGCCGATCCTGTGCTCGTCGACGGGCGGGCCGTGCCTCGGGGCGCGTGCGTGTCTCGAGCCCGACTACGACGACAACAAGGACGAAGAGGACTTGTTCCTCGCGATCCCGATTCCGGTCGAGCGCGTCGCGGTGGCGGGCGAGTATCGCTCGATCGAGTTCGATCCGCCCGAAGAGCTCGCCGCGTTCGCGACGGCGCCGCTCATCGCTTTCACGATCGAGGTGCGCATCGAAGGGGACGATCCGGAGAGCTGTCTCGACGACATGATCCTGCACACACCGATCACGTTCGAGAACGAGGCGTCGTATCCGGCGTTCGAATGCCCGGAGTAGCGCGGTCGCGGAGCGAAGCGGGGCTCCGTCGTAACGGAGCCCCGCGGGTCGATTTCGTGTCGTTCGCGTCGTCGATCAGCGAACGTGGATGACGATGCCGTTCGTGATGGCGACGCGTCCGTTGGGCGCGTGCTCGTCGACGATCAAGCCCTGCGCGAACAGATCGAGCGCGCGGCCCGGAAGGCGCGGGTCGTGGGCGACGAGGCTCGGCGCCGCGCTCGAATCGAGATCCGGCGTGCCGAGGGCCTGCGTGTGGCCGATGTTGTTCGCGAGCTTGGCGAGCAAGAGCGGAGTCGCGTCCGTGAGCGGCAACGGCATGCACGACATGCCGAGCCCGTACGGAAGCTCGCGCACGGTGGTTCCTGCCGGCATTCCCTTGAACAGGTAGAGCGCGAACGGCGCGTGCGTCCGTCCCGGCGGGGCGTCCATCGCGAGTTCGATCGAGCCGAACCGTTCGACCGTCACGCTTCGCTCGTCTCCGTCGCCCGCCGATCCGTTCACGAACAAGACGTCGAGCGTGTCGTTCTGCGCGTTGACGTTGCCGGCGCGACAATCGAGCGCCGACGTGTCCCGGTCGGCTTCGATGACGTCCGCTTCGATCGTGAACGTGCGCAGGTAGTCGCACCAGCCGTTCGAGTCGGGAACGCAGCCGTGGATCACGAGGCCGCGCGTGCTCGCGAAGCGATCGAGATCGGGCGCATTCTCGGGGAGCGTGTCGCCGTCGAGCGCCGTCGCCGACGGGTCGACGAGGTTCCACTCGATGCGGTCGATCAACAGGCCTGCGACGTCTTCGTTGTTGAAGCTCGTGAGTCGGTAGGCGTCGACGACGTTGCCGTCGACGAGGACATCGTTTTCGATCTCGACGCGGAAGCCCGCCTGCGCGGACGCCGCGAACACGTGTCCGCCGCCCGCGAGCCGGATGCCGGCCGGGTAGGAAGCATGCCAGTAGTCTCCCGTCTGCGGCGACGGGTCGGCGTCTTCGGTCGCGAAGTCGTACGTGAATCGTCCTTCGATCGCGTCGCCGATGACGAACGAGCCGCCGAGCAGATCGAGCGGATCGTCGATCGAGCGGACGACGGCCGAGACGTGGATCGATGCGGTCGTCTCGTCGGCCGCGCGAGCAGCGTCGGCCGCGAGGGTCGCGAAGCCGAAGGCGAGAAGGATCGTGAGGGCGTGAGGTGACAAGCGCGTCATCAGAGTCTCCTAGGGGATACGGGGGTGGAGCGGAAGCCGGCTCGGGGCCCGATTACTCGGGCACCGACGTCCACTTTCCGGCGAGTGGGGTCGAGTCAGCGTCGGCGCCGAGCGGGAAGGCGTAATCGGGATCGCCCGGTGCGTTGCCGTCGCGCAGGAGGAAACGACCTTGCTCGGCGAAGAAGTTGCCGACCGAGTCGCCGTCCGAGCCGTCCCAGTTGCCGCCGAGAGCGGCAGAGGACGCCAGTTCGGGAAGGGCGACCGTGGTGTCGGCGAAGCCGGCGGTCGAGGTGTTTCGCAGATAGAAGTAGCCCGTGTCGTCACGGTGGATCCCGATCGTGTCGGTGCCGTTGCCGTTCCAGTCGCCCGCGATCGGTCGTACCAGCGCGAGCTTCGGACCGTAGCGGAAGGTGAGGTTGGCCGTGCCGACCGAGTTTTCGTTGCGGAGCCAGAAGGTGCCGGCGGCCGGCCAGTACAGGCCGATGGTGTCGTCGCCGTCGCCGTCCCAGTCGCCGACGATCGGGATGCGATCGCCTCCGACGGCGGGACCGTAGCGGAACGAGAGATCCGCCGCGCCTTCGTCGTTGCTGTTGCGGAGTTCGAACGTGCCGCCGTTGGGCTGGTAGATCCCGATCGTGTCGACGCCGTCCCCGTCCCAGTCTCCGACGAGGCCGATCGCGCCTTCACCGGCCGGGCCGAACTCGATGTCGGTGTCGACGATCTCGCCGTCGACGACGCTGCGGAGCGTGAACGTCCCGAGGTCGCTGCGATAGACGCCGACCGAATCCTCTTCGGGGTAGCGCGTCGCGACGACGATCTCGGCGTCGGTTCCGGATCCCGAAACCCAGGCGATCTGGCCCGTGCGTGCCGTGAGCTGCGAAGCGTTCGAGGCGCCGTCCGAGAGGCGCGCTTC
>JAUIME010000860.1 GCA_030433195.1 bacterium | reverse complement strand
TCCTTGACGACAGGCCGCTCCTCGATCTTGTGGAGGCCGAGGATGCCGACCTGCGGCGGGTTGATGATCGGCGTCGACAGCAGCGAGCCGAAGACCCCGCCGTTGCTGATCGTGAACGTTCCGCCCGTGATCTCGTCGATCGACAGCGAGCCCGCCTGCGCCTTCTTACCGTATTCGCGGATCTTGCTTTCGACGTCCGCGAACGACATGAGGTCGGCGTCGCGAAGCACCGGGACGACGAGGCCGTCTTCCGCCCCGACCGCAATCCCGATGTCGTAGTAGTCCTTGTAGACGATCTCGTTGCCCTGGATCTCGGCGTTGAGCTCCGGGAACGAACGCAGCGCCGCGATCGCGGCCTTCGTGAAGAACGACATGAACCCGAGGCGCGTGCCGAATCGTTCTTCGAACGCCTGCTTGCGACGCGCGCGAAGTTCCATGACCGCGGTCATGTCGATCTCGTTGAACGTGGTGAGGATCGCTGCGGTGTGCTGCGATTCGACGAGGCGCCGCGCGATGGTCTGCCGCCGCCGCGTCATCTTCACGCGTCGTTCGCGACGCTCGCCGGGAGCACGCGCGGGCGGCGCGGGACGCGAGGGGGCCGCGCTCTTGACGGTCGCCCCGCCGTCGGACGCGCTCGTGCTGGGCGACTCGGTGCGCGATGCGCTCGCGTCACGGTCGCCGTTGCCGGACGAACTCGCCGTCGGCGCCGACTCGCGCTTCCCGAGGTAGCGCTCGACGTCTTCGCGCTTGATGCGCTGGCCGGAACCCGTCCCTTCGACCTTCGCGAGGTCGACCTCGTGCTCGCGTGCGAGTCGCCGCGCCGCGGGTGACGCCTTCGCGGCCGCGCCGGTCGCCGTCGATTCCGATGCCGCATCCGAATCCGAATCCGCCGACTCGTCGTCGTCATCGTCGTCCGAAACGGATCCCGAGCCTTCGGCTTCGGCGCCGACCTCGATCACGCCGAGCGTGTCGCCGATCTGGACGTCAGTGCCTTCGTCGTTCTCGATCTTGGATAGAACGCCCGCCTGCTCGGCACCGACCTCGAGATTCGCCTTGTCGGTTTCGAGTTCGACGAGGACGTCCCCGACCTCCACCCGATCCCCGACCTTGCGCAGCCATTTTCCCACGGTCGCTTCGACGACCGACTCCCCGAGCTCAGGGACCACGATCGTGTGGCTCATCGGAACGTTCCTCGCTGTTTGCACGAACCCGGCCGCGGCGTTGCGGCACGCGGGATCATTTCATCTTCTTGCCGCGCGACTGCGCGGTGTCGACTTCGCAGAGCCGCCGGCGCCGATCGAACGCGGTTTCGACGATCGCGGCCTGGTTGGACGCATGCCATGCGGCCGACCCCTCGGCGGGGCTCGACCGACGAGGCCGCCCCAGATAGTGAAGCGGCTTGTTCGTTCCGTCGAGGATCTCCTTGAGGCGTGGACGCATGAAGTCCCACGCTCCCATGTTCGACGGCTCTTCCTGGACCCACACGACCTCTTCGAGGTTCGGATACTTCGCGATCGACGCCTCGATCTCGTTGCACGGCAGCGGGAACAACTGCTCGATCCGGCAGATCGCCACCGACTTCGTCTTCTCGCGCGCCTCGCTCGAATCGAGGTCGACGTAGATCTTGCCCGAGCAGAAGACGAGCCGCTTGACGTCTTTCGGATGGACGTCGGCGCGCTCGTCGCCGATGAGCGGCAGGAACGTGCCTTCGACGAAGTCGCGCGGCGTGCTCGCGACTTTGGGATGTCGCAAGAGGCTCTTCGGCGTCAGCACGATGAGCGGCTTGGGGTCGCGCTGCACGAGATGCGCCTGCCCGCGCAGCAAGTGGAAGTACTGCGCCGCGGTCGTGCAGTTCGCGATGCGCGCGTTGTTCTCGGCCGCGAGCTCGAGGAATCGCTCGACACGCGCGGTACAGTGATCGGGCCCCTGCCCCTCGTAGCCGTGCGGCAGCAGCAGCACGAGCGAAGGCGTCTGATTCCACTTCGCGCGCGCCGACAGCACGAACTCGTCGAGCATCACCTGCGCGCCGTTGATGAAGTCGCCGTACTGCGCTTCCCAGATCACGAGCCGCTCGGGCGCCTCGACGTTGTAGCCGAACTCGAAGCCGATCGCGGCGTTCTCGGTGAGCGGACTGTTCGCGATCTCGAACGCGGCGCGCGCACTCTCGAGCGATGCG
>JAUIME010000086.1 GCA_030433195.1 bacterium | reverse complement strand
GGCCGAGTCGGGGCGTCCGACGCTCGCGGTCTTCCTGCTGCTGCTCGGCATGACGGTCATGAACAGTCGCGGGCTGCAGCGCCGGGCCCGAGGGGTGTTCGGCGGGGGGCATTGGATCTTCCATTACGCCGCGGCGATCGAGGTCTCGATCTACGCCTACATGGTCAGTGGCGTCTTCTTGAACCGAGCCCACTTCGACTTGCTGTACCACCTCGTCGCGATCTCGATCGGGTTGAACGCCGTGGCGCGTCTCGAGCTCGCGAAGGGACGCGTCGAGGCGCAAGAAAGCGCGGCGCTTCCCGATGCCGGGATGGCGTACGGAAGGGCCTAGTCCGGCCTAGCCGGATCGACGACAGGCGACCGAGATCGGTCCGCTCGATGGAGACTCGCTGAACGACATGTGCGGCATTTGTGGCGTCTACTACAGCCGGGAGGGAGACCCGAACGAGCCGGATCCGACGCGCGCGATGGCGGCCGAGATCCCGCATCGCGGCCCCGACGCGGACGGCTTCCACTCGACGGGGCGTGTTCGATTCGGACATCGACGCCTCGAGATCATCGACCTCGAGGGCGGCGTGCAGCCGATGTCGAACGACGACGGCACGGTCTGGATCACGTTCAACGGTGAGATCTTCAACTTCATGGAACTGCGCGCCACGCTCGAGGCGCGGGGCCATGCGTTCCGCACGCGAAGCGATACCGAGGTCCTCGTGCGCGCGTACGAGGAATACGGCAACGCGATGGTCGAGAAGCTGCGCGGCCAGTTCGCGTTCGCGATCTACGACGCGCGCGACGAGTCGATGCTGCTCGCGCGCGACCGACTCGGCATCAAGCCGTTGTACTACCGCGTCGAGTCCGGCCGTATCCTGTTCGCGTCGGAGATCAAGGCGATCCTTCCCGCGCTCGACGCCACGCCGGCCGTCGATCCGACGGCGGTCGTCGACTACTTCACCTATCTGTACGTCCCCGCACCGAAGACGATCTTCGAGGGCATCCGCAAGCTCGAGCCGGGACACGTCCTCGAAGTGACGCCCGACCAAGTGCGAGAGCGTCGGTACTGGGATCTCGACTTCGATCCGCGTCCCGTGGCGGACGAAGACGAACTGTGCCGCGAGATCGTCGAAGGGCTGCGCGAGGCCGTGAAGATCCGTCTCGTGAGCGACGTGCCGATCGGCGCGTTTCTCTCGGGCGGGATCGACTCGAGCGCCGTCGCAGCGCTCATGGCCGAGGAGCGTGGATCCGCGATCGACACGTTCTCGGTCGGCTTCCGCGAGAGCGAGTGGAACGAACTTCCGTACGCGCGCGAGATGGCCGAACGCATCGGATCGCGACACGTCGAGCGCGTCGTTCCGGTCGATCCCGAACGCGTGTTCGAGAAGATCGCGCCGGTGTTCGACGAGCCGTTCGGCGACTCGTCCGCGATCCCGACCTACACGGTTTCGGGGATCACGCGCGAGCACGTCACGGTCTCGCTCTCGGGCGACGGAGGCGACGAGAACTTCGCGGGCTACCGACGGTATTGGTTCGATCGATTCGAGAACCGTATTCGCTCGATGATTCCGCGCGCGGTTCGGCGCGGCGTGTTCGGCCCGCTCGCGTCGGTCTATCCGAAGGCCGACTGGATGCCGCAAGCCTTCCGCGCCAAGACGCTCCTCGGCAACCTCTCCGTGGACGGGGATCGCGGGTACTTCCGCACCCAATCCGCGCTGCCTCGCACGACGATCGACCGCATGCTCGAGCCCGGCCTTCGTCGCGACGTATCCGACTACGACGCGTTCGTCGCGATGGAACGTCACTACGAGCGCGCTCCGAAAGATCCGCTCTCACGCATCCAGTACGTCGACTTCAAGACGTATCTGCCCGACGACATCCTCACGAAGGTCGATCGCACGTCGATGGCGCACTCGCTCGAGGTTCGCGTGCCGCTCCTCGATCACGAGTTCGTCGAGCGCGTGGCGAAGATCCCGTCCGACCTGAAGCTCCACGGCAAGACGAGCAAGGCGATTTTCAAGCGGGCGCTCGAAGGCATCGTTCCCGATCGCACGCTCCATCGCCCGAAGCGCGGTTTCTCGGTGCCGCTCGCGCAGTGGATGCGTGGCGAGCTCGCCGGTGCACTCGACGCGGTGCTCGCCGAGCCGGGGCTCGACGCGTTCCTCGATCGTGACGCGATCCGCGGCATGATCGCGAAGCATCGTTCGGGGGTCCGCGACTACGCGATCCCGCTGTACTCGATCCTCGCGTTCGGGGGTTGGTATCGAGCGTACGCGTCTCCCGAACGCGCGGCGCGCGTGGAAGCGGCGACGTGAAGGTCCTCGTCGTGACGACGCTCTATCCGAACCCCGAAGAGCCCGGCAAGGCGACGTTCTTGCGGGATCGAGTGTGCGCCGTCGCGGCGCAGCCGGACGTCGAGGTGGAGGTCGTCGCGCCCGTACCGTACTTCCCGCGCGTGTTCGCGCGGTGGGCGCCGCCGCGATGGGCGAAGTTCGCGCGCGTTCCCGAAGTCGAAACGCGCGACGGATTGCGCGTGCACCATCCTCGCTACCTCGTCACGCCGCGTGTGGGAATGCGTCACTACGGACGTTGGCTCGAGCGCGGCGCGGGGCGCTGCGTCGCCCGGATCGCGGAGCGCTTCGCGTTCGACCTCGTCGACGGGCACTACCTGTATCCGGACGCGTGGGCGGCGGTGCGCATCGCGCGACGGTTCGGCGTGCCCGCCGTCGTCTCGGCGCGCGGGACCGACACGCACACCTACGGCGAGCTTCCCGCGATCCGACCGAAGATCGCGGAAGCCGTGCGCGGCGCGGCGGCCGTCATCACCGTCTCGGCCGACCTCGCGCGGCGCGTCGGCGAAATCGCGCCGGGCGTGGAGCCGACGGTGATCCCGAACGGAGTCGACACGGTTCGATTCGACCGGATCCCGAAGGCCGAAGCCCGAGCTCGACTCGGCCTCGAGCCGGATCGAACGTGGTTCGTGACCGTCGGAAGACTCACGCCGGTGAAGGGACACGAGGTCTTGCTCGCGGGGATCGGTCGGCTGTTCGAGGGGCGCGAAGCGGTCGATCGATCGCGGGTCGGTCTCGTGATCGTCGGCGACGGCGAGTTGCGGTCCGAGCTCGAGAATCTCGTCGGTCGGCTCGGGCTCGACGGCGTCGTGCGGTTCGCGGGCGCGTGTTCGCAGGACGCGTTGCCGCTGTGGTACAGTGCCGCCGATCGCACGTGCCTCGCGAGCCACCGCGAGGGCTGGCCGAACGTGCTCATGGAATCGCTGGCGTGCGGAACGCCCGTGCTCGCGTCGCGAGTGGGAGGCGCGCCCGAGATCCTCAGCGAACCCTGTCTGGGACGCCTCGTCGCGCCGGGCGACGTGGACGAATGGACCGACGCGCTTGCCGACGTCGTGCGGCGGTGCGCGTCGGGGGATGACGACACGGATCCGGTCCGCGTTCGAAGTTGGGCGCTCGAGCGCTCGTGGGCCTCGACGGCCGAGCGGGTGGTCCGAGTCATGCGACGAGCCTCATGAGAGTCCTCTACCACCATCGGACGCTGGCCGAGGATGCCCAAGGCGTGCACATCGAAGAGATCGTGCGCGCGCTCCGGGCCCGCGGCCACACGGTGAAGGAAGTGTCACTGGTCGCGCGCGGAGGCGGCGCGTCGAGCCCGAAGGCCGGCGCGGGGGGCGACGGTTCCTCGAACACGGTCGCGGACCGCAGCGCCCACGGAGCGAACGAGTCGCGCGGGGCGTTCTGGAAGCTCGTCGCGAAGCTCGCGAAGGGGCCTCTCTACGAGATCCTCGAGTACCTCTACAACGTCCCGGCCGAAAGGCGCTTGCGCGCCGAGATCCGCGCATTCCGACCGCATCTCGTCTACGAGCGGTACGCGCTGTCGACGGTCGCGGGGATTCGTGCCGCGCGCGCCGAGGGCGTGCCGCATTGTCTCGAGGTCAACGCGCCGCTCGTCGACGAGAAGTCGCGGTGGAGCCGGCTGTGGTTCGGTCGTCTCGCGCGCCGCGTCGAGCGCTGGATCTTCCGAAACACCGATCGCGTCATCGTCGTGTCGGACGTGCTCGCCGACACGGTCGAGTCGCTCGGTGCGCCGCGGGATTCGATCTGCGTCGTTCGCAACGGTGCCGATGCTTCGCGCTTCCACCCGCGGACGCCGGGCGGAGCGGTGCGCGAGGCTTGGGGCACCGAAGGTCGCGTCGTGCTCGGCTTCGTCGGTTGGTTTCGGGAGTGGCACGGGATCGAGTCGATCGTCGAGGCGATGGCCGACGCGAAGCTCCGCGACGTGCCGCTGCATCTCGCGCTCGTCGGCGACGGGCCGGCGCGGGCGTCGATCGAAGCCAAGGCTGCCGAGCTCGGGCTTTCGGATCGGATCACCATCACGGGCGCGGTCGCGCGTGGGGCGATGCCGCGACACGTCGCGGCCTTCGACATCGCTCTCCAGCCGGCGGCGACGGCGTATGCGTGTCCGATGAAGATCCCCGAGTATCTCGCCGGCGCGAAGCCCGTGATCGCGCCCGATCAACCCAACATCCGTGAGCTCGTACGCGACGGGCGCGAGGGATTGTTGTTCGAACGCGGCAATCGGGCGAGCCTCGTCGACGCGATTCTGCGGTTGGCCGGCGACGCGGAGCTGCGCAAGGAGCTCGGCGCCAACGCGCGAACCCGCGCGCTCGACGAGGGCTACAGCTGGCTGAAGAACGCCGATCGCATCGCGACGATCCGCGACGAGTTGGCCCTTCCGAGGGCCGTGGCAGGAGCGGACGAATCGCCGGATCTCGCGTCAAGTCGAGAGCCCGCCGGCCGATAATCGAATCGGCCCGGTCGCCGCATGGCGGCCCGTGACCCCGCTCCGCATCCTCTCCGCATCGCTCCTCCCGCCTTCTTCTTGCTGGACCGCGCCCTCATGCCCGCTCCCGCGCGCTCACGATTCTTGCCCGGCTGGATCCTCGGTTTGCTCCTCGTCGCGTCGTACCTGTCGACGTTCGCGTGGATGATCGATCGATGGGAAGCCAAAGGCTCGTACTACTCCCACGGGATGATGATCGCGCCGATCGCGCTCGGATGGGTGTGGCTGCGAAGGGACCGCTTGGCCGCGGCGCGCCCCGAGCCGTCGTGGCTCGGCTTCTGGATCTTCGCGGCCGGGCTCGCGCTTCACGCGGTCAGCGTTTCGATCTCCGTGCATTTCACGTCGGGCCTCTCGATCGTGCCGGTCGCGGTCGGTCTCGTGCTCTTTCTTCGCGGCCGCGAGACGCTCCGTGTCCTGGCGGCGCCGATCTTGTTCCTCGTGTTCATGGTGCCGATCCCGCTCATGCTCGTCGCGCACCTCACGCTGCGGCTCAAGCTGTTCGCGGCGTCGGCCGGAATCGGGGCGATCCGCCTGCTCGGCGTTCCGGCGGAGCAGGAGGGCAGTCTCGTGCACGTGGCCGGCGAATCCCTCATGGTCGGTGACGCGTGCAGCGGGCTCCGCTCGTTGATCGCGTTGCTGGCGCTCGGGTTCCTCGTCGTCCAGCGCGTTCCCGGTGGATGGCTCGCGAAGACGTTCGTCTACGCGTGCGTCCTGCCGCTCGCGGTGCTCGGCAACGTCGTACGCGTCTTCTTGCTCTGCCTTCTCGCCACGTGGGTCGGCGCCGAGAACATCGGCGGTTGGATCCACGACGCGACGGGATTCGCCATCTACGCGATCACACTCGTAGGCCTGTTCACACTCGTGCGGGCGGGCGAGCGCCTCGCTTCGTGGCGGGAGGTGCCGGCATGAGTCCCGTGGTCTTGCGGTGGTGGTGGCTGATCGCGCTCGCAGCGCCGGTCGCTGCGTACACATGGTACTGCGACGCCGAACGACGGAACCGCGTCGATGCGGTCGACGCGACTCGGGAAGCCCCCGAGTTTCCGAGGCGGCTCGACGGCTGGGCCGGCCGCGACGTTCCGGTCAGCGAGCGGACGGTCGAGTTGCTCGGCACCGACGAGATTCTCAATCGCGAGTACCGCGACGATCGCGGATCGCGGGTGCATCTTTGCGTCGTGCGTTCGCGAGGCGAGCGCGGTCGTGTGCATCCGCCCGAGGTCTGTTTCCGCGGTTGGGGCTACGAGGTCGAAGAGACGTCTCGCGTGAATGTGCATGCCGAGAGCGAAACGTTCGACGCGAACTTGATCCGACTGCGCAAGCCGGACCGTCGTGTCGCGGCGGTCTACTGGTATCGCCACGGCGACCGACGAACCGCGAGCTTCCTCGGGCAGCAGCTGCGCTTCACGTGGCTCTCGAGGTTTTCCGGGGCCGCGTCGGACGGGGCGCTGGTGCGATTGACCGCCGCCGTCGATCCGCGCTCGCCCGAAGACGAGCAGGACGTCGTCGAGCGGCTGCTTCGCTTCGCCGCGCTTTACGCCTCGTACGTCGACCGACCCGTCGATGTCGAATTCGATCGACACGCTGCGTCGCGATGATGCGAAAACTCGACACGGCCGGCGGCCCGCGCGCGCCGCTCGCATCCCAGGATTCCCCGCAAGTCCCTTCTTGACCGCGGGTTCCTTCGGAATCGCCCAGATCGTCGATTTGGGCACCGGGGTTGCTTGACGACGGTCACCCCGCACCGAGGGACCTCACCGAGGAAGGGAACCTGCCCGCCGATGATTCCACCCCCAGATGAACGTCGAGCGTTTCCGCGTTTGCGGCGACCGCTCGCCCTCAGCGTCCACGATCCGCGCGAGACGTTCGCGTACGGTACTGCGCTGGCCAATTTGCGTACCACCGACGTCAGTGCCGGTGGTCTTCGCTTCAAGGTCTTCGAGCCGTTTCCGTTCGCCGTGGGCGACGCGCTCTCGTTCCGGATTCTCGTGCCGATGGACGAGCTCGGCGGGGGGCCGGCGGTCGCGGTCGACGAGGACAGGTTCTTCGTTCCGTCCGTACTCGGGCCTTCCGTACGAGGCCAAGGAACCGTCGTCCGAGTCGACGCTCTGTCGATCGAGGGCGTGCGCGGATGGGGCGTGGCGATCTGCTTCGCAGGGGCGCTCGACGTCGACTGCGAGGATGACTTGACCGCGTGTGCGCGCGACTCATAATGGATGGATGCGAAACGCGCTGAGCTTCGACGTCGAAGAGTATTTCCAGGTCTCGAACTTCGAGGGCGTCGTGCCTCGCGACGACTGGGATTCGATTCCGTCGCGGGTCGTCGATTCGACGCAGCGCATCCTCGACCTGCTCGCCCGGCGCGAGGTTCGCGCCACGTTCTTCGTGCTCGGTTGGGTCGCCGAGCGACACCCGGATCTCGTCCGGACCATCCACGACGCCGGTCACGAGATCGCGTCGCACGGCATGTCGCATCGACTCGTCTACGACCTGTCGCCCGAGGAGTTCCGCGCCGAGGTCGAACGCTCCCGCGACCTGCTAGCGGAGCTTTCGGGCGAACCCGTCGAAGGCTATCGGGCGCCGAGCTTCTCGATCACGCCGCGCTCCCGGTGGGCTCTGCCCATCTTGGCCGACGCGGGCTACCGCTACGATTCGAGCGTCTTCCCGGTCGCGCATCCACGCTACGGATGGAAGGGCAGCGATCCGTACCTCCATCAGCGAGAGGTGGGTGACGGTTCGTCGCTCATCGAGTTCCCGCCCACCACGGCGCCCTGGCTGCGTTCGCGATTGCCGGCTGCGGGGGGCGCGTACTTGCGGCTGCTGCCGCTCGGCCTCATCCGCCGCGGCTTCCGAGCGTCGGCGAAACGCGGTCGGCCCGCGATCCTCTACTTGCATCCGTGGGAGTTCGACCCCGAACAACCGCGGCTGCCCGCGGGGCGGCTGACGCGGATCCGTCACTACGGCAACCTTCATCGCACCGAATCGAGACTCGAGAAACTCCTCGACGAGTTCGAATTCACGACCGTCCGAGAGGTGCTCGAAGCAGACGCGGCGACGCGGGCCGCGTAGACGCGGATCGGTCGCGGTCGGCCGTGTGCCGCATCCGTCTTACGGATTCAGCCCAGCCGACTCAGCGCTGCCGACTCAGTCCCGACGACGGCTGCGGGTCGTCTGCACGCGACGCTTGGCTTCCTCTTCCTCGGGGAATTCGCCCATCGTGAGCGCGAGCTGATACTCGCGTTGGGCCGCTCGCTGATCGAAGCGCAGTCGGTAGGCTTCGCCGAGGTAGAAGTGCGCGCGGGCGTTCTCGGGATCGAGTTGGACGGCTCGTTGGAGGCGCTGCTCGGCGAGGGCCGCTCGATCGAGCTCGACGTAGGCGCGGCCGACGATCGTGAGCGACGTCGGATCTCTCAGGATCTCTCGTTCGTAGGGCGGGATCGTCTCCAGGATCGTCTCGAACGCGCGCTTCGTATCGAGGACGGCGAGAACTCCCTGGACCGCGCGCGTACGTTCGACGACCGCGGTGGCGGGAAGGAATCGCAGCGCGATCTCCCATGCGGTTTGCGCCTTCGAGAGCCAACGGTCGCGGTTCTCGGGAGTGAGGACGCCGTCGCTGTCGGCCTTCGCGGCGGCTTGGTAGTTCCACTCCGCGATCTTGAGCCACAGCTCGGATTGGCCGGGGTCGAGTCGCGTCGCGCGTTCGTACATTTGCTCGGCCTTGGCGTAGAGCTCGCCGGCATTCTCGCTGTCCTGCGCGGCGTTCTCGAACAGCGTTCCGGAAAGTCGATACGCATCGGCATGCAGCGGATCGAGCTCGAGAACCGTCCGGATCGCGGTGTCGGCCTCGGCGAGATGGCCGCCGGCGAGCAGGGCGCGAGCCATGAGCATCCACGCCTCGGCGCGATCCGGGAAGCGCTCGATGAGCTGATTCGCCTCACGCGCGGCGTCGTCGACGCGGTCGATCTCGAGCAGACACTCGGCATGCCGCGCGATCCGTTCATACGAGTCGGGATCGATCGAGAGTGCCGCCGCGAAGCTCTCTTCGGCGAGGGCCCAGCTGCGCTGCTCTTGGAGGATGCGTCCGATTCGCGCGTGGACGTCGCCGGCCAGCTTCGATCGCCCGCGGCCTTGTGCTTCGAGCGCCTCGAGCGCGCGCTTGTACCCTCGCAGGATCATCTGGCGATTCTGCGATTTGCGCGCGGCGCGCAACTGCAGGTCGGTCCGCGCGACGATGAGCTCGGCCGAGTCCGGATTGAACTCGAGTCCCGCGTCGAGGAGTCGCGTGGCTTCCGTGAGGCTCTTCTTGTCTCGATGCTCCGCCAGGATCCGGACGGCCGTGAGGATCGTCGGTACGTGGCGAGGCGTTCGTTCGATCGACTCGGTGAGCGTCCGCACCGCTAGCTCGGTCTCTCCGCGGCGTTGGAGTTCCCGGGCCCACATCAGGTAGGGAACCGGGTTCGAGGGAAGGAGCTCGGTGAGCGTCTTCGCGTCCCGCACCGCGTCGACCCAGGTGAGCGGGAAGCGGCGGAACAGATGGATGCGAAGCATGAGCACGCTCGGTAGCGGCTCGACGGCCGGCCGGTCTTCGAGGATCCGAACGAGGTGCCGAAGCGACTCGCGCTCCTCGGCCTCGGCGTGTCCCTGGATCCACTCGCGGGCCGCGTCGTAGTCGCGAACGAGCAGCGCCAGCGGGAAGAACGCCTCGATCATCGACGGGTCGTCGGGGTAGAGCCGCAGCGTGTCGTCCAAGACCTCGCGCGCTTCGTCGGCGCGGCCGAGCTCGGCCAGGCACGTGAGGATGATCTGTCGATCGAGTGGCGCGAAGTCTTCGTCGGTCCCTTCGCCCGGGTCAAAGCGCGTGATCGTCCAGAACGCTTCGGCGGCGGCGCCTTGCGACAACAGGAACGCCGCGAGGATCCGACGTTCCCCGCGATGCAGGATCGGGCGCACCGTCGGGGGCGGACCGTCTTGCGCCGTGGCGCGAGGGGTCGGCGTGCGGCCCGCGTACAAGGAACTGTCGAGGCTCAATCGAGTCAGCGGCCCGATTTCGCGCGCGAACCGCTCCATCGCGTAGAGGGTGAGCGCGCGAAGACGAAGCTCTTCGGCGGCCTTGTCGCCCGCGAGGCCACTCAAGAACCGCAACGCGACGAGTCGCGTGGCGAACGACGTGGGGCGCTTGGACTGAAGCGCGTTCCGGGCGTACGCGAGCAATTTCGGATTGGTGGCTCCGCCTCGGTTGCGTCGCTCGAAGAGGTCGGCCGCGTGCTGTGCGACGTCGAGATCTTCGGGAAGCAGCTTGAGGAGGCGCTGATAGACCTTCATCGCGCTGGCCGACTGTCCGCGACGCGACGCGAGGTCGGCTTGGGTACGGTAGGCCGCGAGGTTGCCCGGTTCGGCGGCGACGATCCGATTCAGCGTCCGCATGACGGCGGGATTCTGCTGTCGAAGCTGAATCTCGGCGAGCACGCGATTGACCTCCGCGCCGTGCGGCAGCTCGCGAAGTGCCGTGACCGCCAGCGCGTGCGCGGCCTTGACGTCGCCGGCGCGGATCTGCGCTCGTGCGAGCTCGGTCAGGAGTCGCGCGTGCAGCGGGGTCTTCGCTTCGCGATCGAAGCGTCGCAAGATGCCGAAGACCGCCTCGACCTTGCCGGCTTCGAGGAGTTTCGCCACGTAGTAGACGATGGCGTCTTCGTCGGCGAGCTCACGCGCGACCGGGAGCGGGGCCTGGGCCGCGAGCCCGGGAAACAGCATCTCGCGCGCGTCGTACTCGATCGCGGAAGCGTCGAGGCATCGAGCCAGCGCCACGCGCGGGCGTCGTCGCTCCGGGTGGTTCTCGATGACGGTCTGGAGCTCTTCGCGCATCGTCACGAGGCGCTCTTTCGGAGGCGCTTCTTCGCTCGATGCGAATTCGTCGAGCGTGATCTCGGCGGTCAGGGCGGCGAGCTCGGGGCGCATCGTCTCGGGCGCGACGCGCGCGAGGGATTCGATGCGCGGCCGATCGTGCCCTTCGACGTAGCGCAGCGCGCGCCACGCATTGCCGCGCCGCGTCTCGCACGTCGCCATCCAGAGGAGCGCTTCGGGTTCGTCGGGGGCGATCTCGAGGGCCTCGTCGAAGTGGCGCGAGGCGTCTCGGTAATTCTGCTCGCGGAGCGAGCACCGGCCGAGGCCGAGGGCGCCGGCGGGAAGCTCGGGTGCGATCCGCTTGACCTGGTGGAAGTACTCGCGCGCCTCACGGGTCCGCCCCCGCAACAGCTCGAAGCGGCCGAGCATCTCGAGCGGGTAGAAGTTCTTCTCGTGGCGTTCGGCGATGGTGTTCATCTCGTCGCACGCGGCTTCGAGCTCTCCGGCTCGCGCGAGCATGAGGGCGAGCTCGAATCGCACGTCGTCGTTGTACTGATCGCGTCGGAGGATCGTCTGTGCCTCGACGATCGAGCTCGCACTCACGTCGGCGTCGTGGATCTCGCTCGCCCAGATCTTGCGCACGATCTCCTGGACGGTCGTGTTCGTGGGATCGTCGCGGAGGATTTCGGCGCACTTGTCGAGAGCTTCGTCGCGGTAGCCGCGCTCGCGATAGGTCTCCGCAAGAAGGACGTGCATGACGTCGTGGTCGGGGTCGTCCTCGAGGGCGCGCAGCAGACACAGGATCGCGTCGTCGTGCCGCCCGAGCTGGATGTAGGAACGCGCGAGCGTCTCGACGGCGCGGCGGTTCGTTCGGCCTTGAAGGTTACCCATCTGGCTGAGGAGGACCATCGCGCGTTGATAATCTCGATCGGCCTCGAACGCTACGATCGCTTCGTGGACGCGAGCGACCGGGTTGTACGGGGAGATCGCGAGCAATCGGCGCACGGTTTGGCG
>JAUIME010000859.1 GCA_030433195.1 bacterium | reverse complement strand
ATGCGCGAGCGGCACGAGTCCGCAAGCCGGATGGTGCCCTACAGCGACACGATGCTCCTGAAGGCACTCACGAACGTCGCCTACATGTTCATGCGGTCGGATCGCGCGGAGAGCGCGCTCCCCCTCCTCGAGACGAGCTTCCCGATCAAGCTCGCGAGAATGGGGCACGCTCACCAATGGACCTACAACGCGGCGCGCGAGCTCGCACGCTGCTACGACGCGCTCGGGAAACCCGATCTGGCGATCGAAACGTGGACCCACGTCTTTGCATGCGTCGACGCGCTGAAGAAGGCCGAACAGCTCCCCGAATGGATGCTCCGAGAGCTCGTCTTCATGCGGCTGCACCCGACCCATCCGCAGTTCCGCGACGTCGAAGAGGGACTCGCCCTCGCCGAAGCCGCAGTCGCGCAAACGGAACGCAAGTCGGGCCGGGCGTTCGCCTGCCTCGGCGAAGCCTATCGCATGCTGGGCCGCTACGACGAAGCCATCGCGGTGTTCGAAGAAGCCCTCGGCGTCGTCGAACCGTTCGCTGCGGGCATGTTCCGCCTCCAGATCGACGAATTGAAGAAACAACGGGACGCTGCGGCGAAGGAGAATACGGAAGCGAAGGAGGACGCTCAGGAGACCTCGGGCTTCTGACGGGGCGCGGCCGTCGCTCGGTTCCGCCTCGATGTGCCGGTTGCTACAGTCCGTGGAAAACCCACGCTTCGAAAGGAACCCCATGACTGCTCCCCGTTTCGCTGTCCGAATCCTCGCGGGAATCGCCTTGGCCTCGATCGCGGGATGCTCCTCGACCGGAAAGCCGACGCCCGGATCCGCCGCAGACCCCACGGTCGACATCCACTCGTACGGGAACCCCGACGAGATCCGGCCGCACCACCTTTCGCTCGATCTCGAGCTCGATTTCGCGACGAACGTCATCACCGGCGCGACGACGATCGAGTTTCGGCGGGAGTCTCCTTCGGCGCGGCGAATCGTTCTCGACACCCGTGACCTCGATGTCGTGCAGGTCGTCGGAGTCGACGACGCGAACCGCGAGCGCGACCTCGAATTCACGCTCCACGAGCCCGACCCGAAGCTCGGATCCGCCCTCGAGATCGCTCTCCCCGACGAAATCACTTCGGTCCGCGTGCACTACCGCACGTCACCGGGCGCGCTCGCGGTGCAGTGGCTCGAACCCGAACAGACGGCGGGCGGCGATCACCCGTTCCTCTTCACCCAATCCCAGTCGATCCATGCACGCTCGTGGATTCCCTGCATGGACAGCCCGGGCGTTCGCGTCACCTACGACGCGACCGTGCGCGTGCCGGCCGAGCTCCAGGCCGTGATGAGCGCCGAGCCCGCCGCGGCCGAAGAGCCCGGGGTGTTCCGTTTCGAGATGCCGCAGTCGATCCCGCCCTACCTCATCGCACTCGCGGTCGGCGACCTCGACTCGCGCGACATCAGCCCGCGCGTCCGTATCTACGCCGAACCTTCGATCGTCGAGAAAGCGGCGTGGGAGTTCGCCGATACCGAGAAGATGATCGGCACGGTCGAAGCGATGTACGGCCCGTACGTTTGGGGGCGCTACGACCTCCTGGTGCTGCCGCCGTCGTTCCCGTTCGGCGGCATGGAGAACCCGCGCCTCTCGTTTCTCACGCCTACGGTGCTCGCAGGCGACCGCTCGCTCGTGAGTCTTATCGCACACGAGCTCGCGCACTCGTGGTCGGGGAACCTCGTCACCAACGCGACGTGGCGTGACTTCTGGATCAACGAAGGGTTCACCGTGTACGTCGAGCGGCGCGTCGTCGAAGCGCTCTTCGGACACGAGATCGCCGAGATGGAAGCGACCCTCGGCCTTCGCGACCTGCGCGAGGACATCGCCGAGTTCGGGCCGAAGCACGAGTTCACGAAGCTCGCGCCGGATCTCGCGGGATACGATCCGGACGACGCGTTCTCGAACGTCCCCTACGAGAAAGGCTACCTGCTCCTGCGCCTCATCGAGGAGCACGTCGGACGCGAACGATTCGACGCCTTCCTGACCCGCCTGTTCGAAGACCACGCCTTCGGCAATCTCACCACCGCGCAACTCGCCGACGAGATGCGGTCGCGGCTGTTCGACGAAGACCCGACGCTCGAGAAGACGATCGGCCTCGACGAGTGGCTCTACGAACCGGGCCTCCCCGCGAACTGCCCCGAGCCCCAC
>JAUIME010000858.1 GCA_030433195.1 bacterium | reverse complement strand
ACCGCATGGGTTCAAGACCACCTCGCCCGCTGCCTCGCAGACCTCGACCGCACCGACGAAGCCCGCAAGATCATGACCGAAGCTCACGCGACGTTCGAATCGACCTTGGGCGCCCGCGACCGCCGCACCCGAGAAACCCGAGCGTTCTTGGCGTCGCTCGATGCGCCTTTGGGCGAGTAGGCTCGCTGGGAGCGCGTAGGCTCTCGTTCGGGAGGGGCCGCGGCGGCGGGTTCGGCCGCGGCGAAGAGGGTGAGGCGCTCAACGGTCTCGGCGCGAGCGGCGTGCCTGGGACGTAATTCGTTTGCGAACGGCAATCGAGAATGCGGATGAACCTCGTGGAAGCCTCGACACGGATTTCGCTTCTCACCCTCTTCACCGCGACCGAACCCTCGTCGGACGGGACTTCCGCGCGGTGCCTCGCACTCCGGTCGAACAACCCACCCGGCGCGCACGATCGACACGCGCGAACGAAGCCGACCGCAACACCCCCTCACCCGAAACCCGACCCCGCATGAGCAACGGCAAATTCAGCGACAGCCGCCACGCCCCAAGAGCACAGCCCATCGACGTCCGCCCCCCCGGCTCCGCTCCCCGACTTCGCCCCGATGGAAACGCTTCATTGCGACAGCCGCCAAGCTCCGAGAGACGCCCCATTCGACGGTCGTCAAACGCCCGCAGCCAAGCCTCGCGACGAGTGTCCCTGCGAGAAGCATCGAGACGCGCTATTGGATCCGCACGACGACGGCATTCGTGATGCCCACGGGACCGGCGGCTCCGGAGTCGTCGTCTTCGAGGAATCCTTGGAGGGTGAAGCTCGTTTGAATACCGATGCCGCGGGGGCGCTCGATGAGCGTGACGGGTGCGGGGTCGAGAGACTCGGTGCTCGAGCCGAGCTTGCCGGGTCGCCCGAGCGTGTTCCAGATCGCGAGCGGTTGGTTCGCGGATTCGGGTTGGAGCGGGGTCGGAAAGACCATCCATCCGAGACCGAATGACTGGAGACGCAGCGTGGCGGCGTCGGGCTCGTCGATCCATGCGTAGATCGCGTAGCGTGCGGGGTCGGGGCCCGCGGATGCCGGGCGCAGGTCGGCGACGAGCGACGCACCTCGATCGACCTCGACGATCCGACGATGATCCCCCGAGGATCCGTTCACCGTGAGCACGACTTCGCCGCCCCCGACCGTCCCATACCGCGCGGCGATGTCGAGACGGAATTCGTCGGCACCGATGTCGGGTCGATCGCCGAGGACACGTGGATCGCCGTCGATATCGACGTCGACGAGTGGATCGACGGGGATTCCCGCGTCGATGCACGGTGACCCGATCATGAGGTGGAAGTCGCCTTCGCGACGCACGATTCGAGGTCGCGCGTCGAAGTTGCCTTCGCCCGGCCAACCGCCGCGCACGGCCGAGTTGCGCACCGTCAACGTCGAACCTTCGACGATTCCGAAGGGTCCGGCTTCGCCCCAGACGATCGAATTGACGATGTCGACCGCACCCCCTCCGGAAACGTAGACGCCGCTCGTTCCGCTGCCGCGCCCGAGAAACGTGCAATGAGCGATCTCGACGTCCGAACCCAGCGAACCAAACTCCCACTGATTCGCGAACCCCGTCGTATCGACGAACACGCATCCGTGCATGCGGGCTCCCGGACAGCGGTCGAGATACATGTTGGCCGAATCGTGGTAGTTTCCGGCCAATCGAATGTCGGCACTCTGCCAGATGAAGCACTGATTTCCGACGAACGTATTGCCGTAGAGTTCGAGTCCGCGCGCATGGCGCGCCTGCAGCCCGCCGGAGAACTGGCCGTCGCCCCCGATGCGGTTGCCCTCGATACGCACGTCGTGGGATCGAAGCAGGTAGATCGCCTTCTCGATCGAGGCCGAAAACTCGTTGTCGCGAATCGACGTCCCGTTCGAATCGAAGAGCTGTACGGTGCCTCCGAAAAAACCGGGTCGATTGTTCACGAAGGCGTTGTCTTCGATCAGCGCCGTCGCGAATCCTTGCAAGACGATCCCGGACCCACCGTTCACGGCCCAGTTCTTTCGAAAGAGATTGCGCACGATCGTGGGACGCGCCCCTTCGTCGACGTAGACGCCGCCTCCCCATCCCGCCCCCTGGCTCCCGAACGCCTCGTTCTCGCGAAACTCGTTCTCGCGAATGCGAGCGGCCGAACCGCCGAGACATGC
>JAUIME010000857.1 GCA_030433195.1 bacterium | reverse complement strand
CGGCACGAAGCGTCCGTCCTTGCGGATCAACTTGCCGTCGAACCAGATCTCGCCGCCGCCCTTCGCGCGTTCCTGCATCTGCACGAGATCCCAGTGGACCGCCGACTTGTTGCCGTTCGGCGTCTCGTCGTAACAGGCACCGAGCGCCATGTGGAAGCTGCCGCGGATCTTCTCGTCGAAGAGGATGTCGCACATGGGCTCGCGGATGACCGGGTGGAACCCGATCGCGAACTCACCCACGAAGCGGGCTCCTGCGTCGGTGTCGAGGACGCTGTTCAACGCCTTCGTGTTGCTCGACGAGGCGTCGACCACGCGTCCCTTTTCGAAGCGTAGCTCGATGTTCTCGTGCGTCGCGCCGAGGTAGATCGTCTTTGCGTTGAACCGGACCGTCCCCTCGAGGGAGTCCTTGACGGGAGCCGTGAAACACTCGCCGTCCGGGACGTTCGCGCGTCCGCAGCACGGCACCGACGGCATGTCGCGGATCGAGAAGCGAAGGTCGGTCCCCGGTCCCTTGATGTGGACTTCGTCGGTGCGGTCCATCAGGCGCTTGAGAGGTTTGCAAGCCGTCTCCATGCGCTTGTAGTCGAGCAGGCAGACGTCGAAGTAGAAGTCCTCGAATCGCGGCGTCGACATGCCCGCGAGCTGCGCCATCGACGGGTTGGGCCAGCGCAACACGACCCAGCGAGTCTTGGGAACGCGAATCTTCATGTGGATCGGCTGGATCCAAGCGCGCTGGTACTCGCGCATGTTCGCGGACGGGACGTCGGCGAGCTCGCTGATGTTGGCGGAGCCGCGCAGCGCGATGTAGGTGTCGACCCCCTTCATGCGGTGGGCCTCCGCCTTGGCGGCCGCCGTGAGTCGTTCACGAACGCGCTCGGCGTTGCCTGCCGTCAGCAGCTCGCGCGTCACGGCGGCGCTCTTGAGACTCACGAGCGGCACCCCCTTGGCGCGATCGACTTCGCGGATGAGCGCTCCGACCATCTCGTCCGGGACGTCGAAGGCCTCGATGAGCACCTTCTCGCCTTTCGCGAGCGCGATCGAGTGGCGGACGAGGAGTTTGGCGAGGGCGTCGTAGCGAGCGTCGTTCATGGGTTCCTCTCGTGGTCGAGTTCGTGGCGGCTCGTCGGCGTGCTTGCTAGGCACGACGGTTTCGCATCGTGACGGACGCGGTATTGTAGAGCTTGTCGGTCGCGGAGCAACGTCGTGGCGGTGGATTCCCTTCTGTCCGAGGAGTAGAATGCGGCGCAGTGCGCGTGGAATCGTCGGGCCGCGCGCCGGTCTACGAGTGCGGCGAGAACGGGGAGAGTCGTCATCGACGCGAGTGTGAGTGATTTTCGAAGCGACACCGTGACACGGCCGACGGCGGCGATGCGCGAGGCGATGGCGACCGCGGAGGTCGGCGACGACGTCTACGGCGACGACCCGACCGTGAATCGTCTCGAAGCACTGGCGGCTGAGAAGACGGGGCAGGAAGCGGCGTTGTTCGTTCCGAGCGGGACGATGGGCAACCAGATCGCCCTGCGTTTCGCGACGCGCCCGGGCGACGAAGCCATCGTCGAAGATCGCTCGCACATGATCCTGTACGAGGTCGGCGCCGCGGGGATGCTCTCGGGCGTGCAATTGCGGACGGTGCCGAGCGATCGCGGCGTCCTCGATCTCGACGCGGTCGACCGCGCCTTGCGCGATCCGCGCGATCTCCACCAGCCGCGCACGACGTTCCTCGCGGTCGAGAACACCCACAATCTCGCGGGAGGCACGGTCGTTCCGATCGAGCACTTGCGCACGCTCGCCGCGTGGTGCCGCGACCGAGGGATCCGCTTTCACATGGACGGCGCGCGCCTGTTCAATGCGGCGGTCGCTTCGGGCGTTTCCGCGCACGAGATCGCGTCGATTCCCGATTCGGTGATGTTCTGCCTCTCCAAAGGGCTCGGCGCGCCGATCGGGTCGATTCTCGCCTCCGACGCCGAGTCGATCCGCGAGTGCCGACGAATCCGCAAGGCATTCGGCGGAGGGATGCGCCAAGCCGGAATCGTCGCGGCCGCCGCGATCCTCGCACTCGAGGAGCACGTCGAACGTCTCGCCGAAGATCATCGTCGCGCGAGCGCGCTCGCGGACGGCTTTGCCGCCATCGACGGGATCGAGGTCGATCGGGCGGCGGTCCAAACGAACATGGTCTACGTCGGGCTGGCCGGGGGCCA
>JAUIME010000856.1 GCA_030433195.1 bacterium | reverse complement strand
CCTGCTGATCGAGGAAGCCATCCCGATTCCCTCGGAGTGATCGGTGTCTCGGAGGGTCCGCTGCAGGATCGTCCCGCTTCGTCCGCTTTTCCGAGCGGCGCGGCATTCTTGACTCCGCCGCGGGCCCGACCTAGACTCCGAGGCTCGAAATCGGTGATTTCCACGGCAAGATAGGCTCCCGAGGGCACGGCCCCCAGGGATGATGAGGATGCCACGATGGCGAAGAAGGGTGTAAAGCGCGAACATGTCTGGCTCCAGTGCTCGGAGACCGGCGACCTCAACTACCGGACGGAAGTCAACTTGCAGGGCGGCATCCCCGAGAAGATGAAGGCCGGCCTCAAGAAGTTCTGCCCGCGCCTCCGCAAGCACACGCTGCACAAGATCAAGCGCAAGTAGTCCCGCGCAGCAGCCTCCGCACGCTCGGAACCTACCACCGCCGAGCGTGCGTACCCGGACCGGTTCGGGTTGACTTCGTTTCCGAGCGGCCGCTACAATCGCCGCTCGTCTGACCCGGCTAGTGCTGACTTGCCCCACGCGTGCTCAACTTTCGCACGCGTGCTGACTTCCCGCACTCGAGTCCCTCGCGACCGCTGTGTCGCCAGCGAAAGGTGGTCCTTCCGTGATGCGTTTCCCTCGCCCTCTGTTCGTCGTCGCTTCCGGTCTGCTCGTGGTCGCCTGCGTTTCGTGCACGACGGCGCGGGACTCGGACGATCGGTCCGCGGTCGTCCCGCGGACGGGAACGCACGCCGGCAAGAAGTTGCTGACGCTGGAACAGGCCGCGGGCTCGCGAGGCACGGTACGGTTCTCGGGGAGCTTGCCCGACTACCGTTGGGCGGAAGACGGGCGACGGCTCGAACATCGGGACGACGACGACGTCATCCTCATCGATCCGCTGACGTGGGAAGAGACGCCGGGCGAGGTCGACGAGACCGACGCGCGCGTTACGGCTGCGAAGGAAGCCTTCGAAGCCGTCGAGGGGCTGACCAAGGCGCAAGCGCGCTCCGCGTCGAATCGGCTCCGCCGCTCGCTCGACGGCGATCCGGAGCCGCGGCTCGTCACGGTAGACGGCGACCTGTATCGATACGATCCCGAGGCCGAGAGCGTGCAGCGTCTCACCGAGTCCGAGGGCGACGAGCGCGAGGCCGAGCTGAGCCCGGACGGCAAGACGATCGCGTTCGAGCGCGATCATGACTTCTGGTTCCTCGACGTCGAGACGGGCAACGAAACGGCCGTCACGACGGACGGGAGCGAGGAGCTTTTCTACGGTCGTCTCGACTGGGTGTACCAGGAAGAGATCTACGGGCGCGGCAATTTCAAGGGCTTCTGGTGGAGTCCCGAGTCGAGCGCGGCGGCGTTGCTGCGTCTCGACGAGTCGCCGGTGCGCGAGTTCACGGTCGTCGATCACATCCCGTGGCGGCTCGATCTCGAGGTCACGAACTATCCCAAGGCCGGGGATCCGAACCCCGAGGTGTCGCTGCTCGTCGCGTCGCGCGACGGCGGTGAGCCGGTCGCCGTCGATCTCTCGGACTATGCCGACGACATCCTGATCGTGCGCGTCGGGTGGTCCCCGACGGGTGAGCACGTCGTCTTCCAGGTGCAGAATCGAACGCAGCGTTGGCTCGATCTCAACCTCGCCGACCCCGCGACGGGATTCGTGACGCGTCTTCTGCGCGAGACCGACAAGAAGGACGCGTGGGTCAACGTGCTCGACGATCCGCACTGGCTCGACGACGGATCGTTCTTGTGGCTCAGCGAACGCACCGGGTATTGCCACGTCTATCACTACGCGGCCGACGGCGAGCTGATCCGCGCGGTGACGCAGGGGCCGTGGGAAGTCCGCGATCTGCTGCGTGTCGACGAGGAGTCGGGTTCGATCTGGGTGACGGGGTCGAAGGACGGCGCCGTGAACTCGAACGTCTATCGCGTCGGCCTCGATGGCTCGGGCTTCACGCGCCTCACGCAGGGCGACGGAACGCACTCGGTGTCGTTCAACGAAGACGCGTCGCTGTTCCTCGATACGTTCTCGAACCTCGCGACGCCGCCCGAGCGTCGACTGTGCGACGCCGACGGCCGCGTGCTGAAGATCCTCGGACGCACCGAGATTCCGGCGCTCGACGAGTACTGCTTCGGGTACCGCGAGCTCGTGGCCGACCCCCTGGCCGCCGTGCGCACCATCCGCGCCCACATGGGCGAGACCCT
>JAUIME010000855.1 GCA_030433195.1 bacterium | reverse complement strand
TCGGGAGTAAGGGCGCGACAAGGAGATTCGAGCGCCGGTATCGACATGCGGATTCGGGCGAAGATTTCGTCGGTCCGGTCGTTACCTCACGCGCTGCCAAACCTGGTCCTGGTCGAGTCAGGCTCGACCCCGAAGTTCGTCGTCCCGCGCCGCGGGTCGATGCGAGACCTCCGCTACGACGGCGGCGTGGATTGCCACGCCACTGCGTGATTCGGGCGGAGACCATGGCAGGCGAGCCCGAAAGGGTTGGCCGAGAACCGGACCGATCGCGGTCGTGGCGCTGGCACGGTGCTCCTCGCATCGATGCACGACGGGCTGACTTCCGTCGCGCCCTGACGACCGAGATCTTGCTCCCAGCGGCGGCGAGACATCGCCGGCCGCGTCATAGCGCGCGTGAAGAGTGCGAACGTGACGACGACGCTACCCGCGTCTCGATCGTCGTCGCCGACGCGCGGCGAAAGGAGGTCGGACGATGCACGAATTGTCCCTCAACGAGGCGAAGCGTGTGGGTCGGAAGATGAAGGTCCATCAGGGCCCGAGGATCGCCGATTTACCGCAGCTCGCCGAACATTCGGAGCTCCAACGCGACATCCGCGTCGTCTCGAGCGTGCTGCCGTTCAAGATCAACGATTACGTCATCGACGAGCTCATCGACTGGAGCCGCGTTCCTGACGATCCGATTTTTCGTCTGACGTTCCCGCATCGCGACATGCTCACCGAGCGCGACTTCGATTCCGTCGCGAGTGCCATCGATGCCGGTGCGCCAGCGAAGGACGTGAACGCCGCCGTCGACGAGGTCCGCTGGAGGCTCAATCCGCATCCGTCGGGGCAGCTCGAGAAGAACGTGCCCAAGCAAAACGGCGAAGCGTTGAACGGTCTGCAGCACAAATATCGCGAGACGGTTCTCTACTTCCCCGCGCAAGGTCAGACCTGTCATTCGTACTGCGGATATTGCTTCCGGTGGGCGCAGTTCGTCGGAATCAAAGAGCTCAAGCAGCAATCGAAGGACATCGAGACGCTGCTTTCGTACTTGCAGGGCGCGCCGACGGTGACCGACGTCTTGGTGACCGGCGGGGATCCGCTCATCATGAAGACCGCGAAGCTCGCCAACATCCTCGATTCCTTGGTCGAGGCGAAGCTCCCGAATCTGCAGTCGATTCGCCTGGGCACGAAGGCGCTGTCGTTCTGGCCGTATCGTTTCCTGACCGATCCGGATGCCGACGATCTGCTGCGTCTGTTCGAGCGGACGGTCGATGCAGGGATGCACGTCGCGCTCATGGCGCACTTCTCGCACCCGCGCGAGCTCGAGACGGCCGCGGTGGAGGAAGCGATTCGGCGCGTGCGCTCGACGGGCGTCGTGATCCGCACGCAGGCCCCGCTCGTTCGACACGTCAACGACGACGGCGCCGTGTGGGCGGAGATGTGGGACAAGCAGGTTCGCCTCGGCTGCGTGCCGTACTACATGTTCGTGGAGCGCGACACGGGTTCCAAGCAGTACTTCGAGCTGCCGCTCGTTCAGGCGCTCCGTGTTTACAGTGAGGCGATCGAGAAGTGCTCGGGCTTGGCGCGAACCGCGCGCGGTCCGTCGATGTCGGCCTCGCCCGGCAAGGTCGTCGTCGACGGCGAGTCGGTCGTCGCCGGCGAGCGTGTCCTCAACTTGCGATTCCTGCAGGCGCGCAACCCGCACTGGGTGGGGCGTCCGTTCTACGCCGCTTACGATCCGCGCGCGACGTGGCTCGACGGCTTGCGTCCCGCCTTCGGCGAGAAGCGATTCTTCTTCGAGGAAGACGCGGTCGACGACTGGCGTCAACTCGAACGGGACGACGACCTCAGCCGATTCGTCGGCTGAACGTCGATCGACTTCAGCGGTGGACGCGCTTAGCGATCCGGCTCGGCGAAACGCCGAGCCGGTCGAGCGCGAGAATCCACGCATGACGAAACGTCGTCGGCCAAAAGCCGCGCGACTCCCACCGACGCGCTGACGTGATCAACCGCTCGTCGAGTGCCACGATTCGACCGATGCGGCGCATCGATCGAACGAAGTGCAGATCCTCGAGGATCGGCTGAGCGGGGAAGCCGCCGATCTCGTCGAATATGCGTCGCCGCACGAAAAGCCCCTGGTCACCGTAGGGCGATCGAAGCCATCGTGTGCGCGCGCTCACCGCATGCTCGAGCAAGCGATAGCGCAGCCCCGGCGCT
>JAUIME010000085.1 GCA_030433195.1 bacterium | reverse complement strand
GCACCATCGAGGGCCGCAAGGTCGACGTCGTGACCATGGACGCGCTTGTTCGCAACGTCGCGAGCGCTTTGGAGCCCGAGCGCTTCCTCGTCGACGTCGACGAGCTCATGGCGTTCGGCAAGCGCGCGTTCCTCGCCATCAAGCGAAGGCTCTCGATCCGCTACCTCTCGGGTCCCGATCGACGCAAGTACTACGAATACCGCCTCCGGCATCCACTCACGCGATCGTTCGAGGCGCTGCGCTACTTCGTTCGCGCGCGACGCATGGCGACACGCCGCGAAGACAAGCTCGCGCTGTACAAGCGCGCCGTGCGCCACGATCCGTGTCTCGGGCACGCGTACCGCAACATCGGCTACCTCTACAAGGAAGCCAAGGACCTGCAGACCGCGATCCACTACTACGAGCAGGCCGTGCACTTCCTCATCGACAGCGAGACGCTCGCAGACGCGTACGCCGAGCTCGGCCTGTGTCACGCGAACCTCAATCAGGTCGACGAAGCGATTCGCAAGTGGCACGTCTCGCGCCGGTGGAATCACGAGAACAAGGACGTCTACGCGAACCTCGCGATCGGATACGAAGAGAAGGGCATGATCCCGAAGGCGATCCGCTACTTCAGTCACGCGCAGCGGATCGATCCGGACTACTACTGGGCATGCCGTGGTCTCGGTCGGATCTACGCGGGCCAGCAGGATTGGAAGCGCGCGATCGAGCAGCTCGAGATCCAGCTCAAGGTGGCGCCCGAGGACGCGTGGGGTCACTACACGCTCGGGAACTGCTACTTCCACGAGGGGCAGAACGAGAAGGCGCGCACGCACTGCCGCCGTGCCGTCGAGCTCGACCCGCACGGCGACGCGGGCCGACGGGCGTTCCAGCTTCTCATGGAGATCGACGAGTAGTTCGTCGCTGAAGCTCGCCAGCTTTAGCGCACGACCGCGGGACGTGCGTGCCTCGAATCAGCGGGCGCTGGGGCGAAGACCGCGGTTCTCGGCGTGATCGAGCAGCTCGTCCTTCGTGAACAGGGCCTGGTACTCGATTCCGGCGTCGCGGAATGCCGTTTCGGCGCCCATGTCCCGGTCGACGACCGCGAACGCATGCGTCACCTTGGCACCCGTCGCGCGAACCGAGTCGGCCGCACGCAGCGCCGAGCCCCCGGTCGACACGACGTCTTCGATGATCGCGACGCGCATTGATCCGCCGAGTTCGATTCCCTCGATGAGACGGCCGGTGCCGTGCTCCTTGACGGCCTTGCGGATGATGAACGCGCGACGGGGCTTGCCGCGCTCGAAGCTGAGCGCCGCCATCGCGCCGACGATCGGGTCGCCTCCGAGTGTCACGCCGCCGATCGCGTCGATCGGGTCGGTCAACGCGTCGATGCGATCGAGCAGCAGGTGCGAGAGGCAGCAGAGACCCTCGGGGTGCAGGGTCGTGTGCTTGCCGTCGATGTAGTAGTCGCTCGTCGCGCCGGACGCGAGCGTGAACGTACCGAAACGAAGCGACTGTTCGATCAGGACGTCGAGCAGCCGGCTGCGGCGGTTTTCGGGAGTGGTCATCGTCGATCTCCGTTGCACTGGAATGCCCGGATTCTAGCAAAGCGGCCGTGTCGCCGAGCGTTTCGGGGAGACGCTTGCGGGCGGGCGCGACGCGCTGCCGCAGGCCGGAGTCCCGATCCGGACTGCTATACTCGCCCGAGGGGATGAATCACACGCCGCATCACCATGGAGCCTCCCGCATTGGACCATCCAGCCACCCCCGCGCCGCCCGATCCGCACCGACCGACGAGGTCGTCCGTGCTCGATGCGCGGGTCCTCCATCGCAACCTCATCGAGGCGATCAACGAGCTGCAAGCGACGAAGGATCCCGTCGAGAATCTCGAGCGGATCCTGCGTTCCCTCGTCGACGAGCCTGAGATCCCCGTGATCGGCGGGCGTTTGTGGACGCGCGTCGGCGACGAGTACAAGCTCATCGATCGCTACGGGGGCCGCAAGGAGATCGCCAAGGACTATCGCCTGGCGGCCAGTGAGGAGGTCTTGCGGCGGGTGGTCGCCGAGGGGCTCGCATTCGTAGAGCGTTCCGACCCCGGCTACAACAAGGCGCTCGAGCGAGACCTCGGGGTCGACGACTATGCCGCGATCGCGTTCGGCGACAAGGGGCGTTACGTCTTGTCGCTCGACGTGACCTCGCAGGACTTCGACGATCGCGAGGAGATCGTCGGCTTCCTCGGCATCTTGCGCCATGCGATCAACCGGCGGCTCGAGGCCGACCACTTCGAGTGGATCGTCAACGAGACGGCCGACATCCAGACGAGCATCCTCCCGAAAGAGATGCCGCGCTACCGCGACTACGACATCTTCGGGCGTTCGATCCCGGCCGATCGGGAGCGCGTGGGGGGCGACCTCTTCGATTTCGTCGACGTCGAGGGCGACAACCTCGCGGTCGTGGTCGCGGACGCGTCGGGGCACGGACTGCCCGCTGCGCTCATGGCGCGCGACATCCGCACGGCCGTGCACATGGCGATCATCGGCGAGATCAAGCCGACGCGCATGATCGCTCGCATCAACCGGATCGTCTGCGAACAGGCGCCGCTCGGTCGGTTCATCTCGCTGTTCTACGGCGAGATCGATCGCCTCGACCAGATGATCTACACGACGGCCGGTCACACCGGGCTTCTCGTGCGGTCCGACGAGGTCGTGACCCTCAAAGAAGGCGGACCCGTTCTCGGGATCCATCCGGGGGCCGTCTACGCGCGCGGAGTGTGCCGGATCGATCCGGGTGATGTCGTCTGCATCTTCACGGACGGGATCAACGAAGCGCGGGCGGGGGGCGAGGTCTTCGGGGACCAGCGGATCCACGAGCGGCTTCTCGAGTGGCGCAGCGAGTCGGCGCAGACGATCGCCGAACGGCTGCTGGCCGAGGTGCGCGAGTATTCCAAGGGCATCCAGGAAGACGACCAGACGGTCGTCGTCGTTCGGCGGCGCGAGAAGACGGAATCGGCCGCGGACGGCGATTGACGCGGAAAATCCGCCTGGCCGAGGGTTCACGCCGCTCGTATAGTGGAGTCGGTGTCGCGCACGATGCGCGCCGCCGTCCGAAAGCCCCCGATGGAGATGGAGACCGTCGCATGACGTCCGCCCCAAGCCGATCGCCGTGGACCGTTCGAAGGCCCGCCACCGTGACGATGTCGGTGTTGCTCGCGCTCGCAGGCGCGGGGAGGGCGGACGCGTCCCCGCCGTACGACAGAGCCGTCGAACGCGCGATCGAGCGCGTCCAGCCACGGCTCGAAGCGGCGGCCCGCATCTGGGTCGATCGATCGAGGTGGGAGAACGCGTGGGTGGTTTCGTCGCAGCATTTCACGGTCCGCACGACGAAGAGCCATGCGTTCGGGGAAGCCGTCGCGCGCGGACTCGAAGGCATGCTGTCGTGGTTCCGCTACGATCTCGGCGGATCGATTCCCGAAGGCGATCGCATCCCGATCTGGATCCTGCCCGACATCTCCGGATACAACGTGCAGGGCGAGAATCTCGGCGGCGACCACTCGTCGAAGTACGGGTGCTTCTACGCGGGGCAAGATGCCGCCCGCGCCGTCATCACGTACGCCGAGCGCAATGAAATCTACGGGCGTCAGCTCGCGACGCACGGCGCGTTGAGCGCTTATCTCGATCGTGCGTTTCCGGTCGCGGCGCCGCTTTGGATCGACGAGGGGCTCGCGTGCTATTACGAGATCCACTGGGACTACAAGAACAGCCTCGATCGCTGGAACGTGATCTCGCAAGACGCGTCCCGCTTCATCCCGCTCGCGAATCTCAAGAGCGCGAGCATGTCCCAGTACACGCCCGACCACTTCGCGCAGCTCGGCATGTGGTTCCTGTACCTGATGTGGGTGCGGGAGGACACACGCACCGTGCGCGACGACTCGGGGGCGGTCACGAGCGCGCCGTTCCGCGACTACCTGCGTCGCTTGTTGAACGGGGAGTCGATCGCGGAAGATCCCGTCCACACGCTCTTGACGTCGGGGCTGGCCGAAGTGGAAAGCGACTTCCGCAAGGCGTCGTTCCCTTCGAATCCGCCCTGGCTCTGATCGAATCGCCGGACGAAGGACGAGCGTGTCTCAGCGATTGGCGTCGAGCCAAGCGAGCACGCGCGGGTCGTCGCCGCCGAGCTGGCGGTAGCGCGAGAGGTACGTGCGAGCGCCTTCGATGTCGTCGAAGTAGTCCTTGAGCAGGCCTCCGAGCGCGAAGTGCGCGAACCGGTTGTCGGGAGCGAGCTCGACGACTTCTTCGAGGCGCGCGACCGCATCCCCGTAGCGCCCCTCGTCGATGTCGAGCAGCGCGAGACTCGTGATGGCGGGGACGAGCGTGTCATCGATCCCGAGGGCGGTGACGTACTGATCACGCGCCGTCTCGTTGCGGCCGCGTTGTTGGTAGAGCGATCCCAGAAGGATCATCGCGTCGGCTTCGTCGGCGCTCCGCGCGATACCCGTCTCGAGCGAGCGGATTGCGCCGTCGACGTCTCCTTCGGATTCGAGCACGACGCCCATCAGGATGTGGGCGCGTCCGATCTCGGGATCCTTGCGCAGCGCGTCTTCGAGGAAGGGCTTCGCGTCGGTGATCCGCTCCTGCGCGATCAGGTTCGCCCCGAGTGCGGTGAGGATTCGCGGCGTCGCTTCGGCATACTGGATCGCGTCGCGGTAGACTTCTTCGGCTTCTTTCCAGTCGTCGAGCTCGTCGTAGACCCGACCGAGGTCTTCGTAGGCGGCGACGAAGCGGTCGTCTTGGCGCTTCGCGTTCGTGAAGGCGATCTTGGCGGCATCGAAGTCCCCGATGCGAAGATCGAGCCGACCGAGGCAGTGGTACGAGCGGGCGAGGGTCGGGTCGAGGTCGACCGCTCGCTCGAGCGCTTCCCGAGCTTCGGGGTATTCGCCGAGGTCGTACAGCGCCAGCCCGATGCCTTCGTGTGCCAGGCCGAAGCTCGGGTCGATCGCGGTGGCGCGGCGAAAATGCACGAGCGCTTCGGCCGAGTCTCCTCGCGATCGCAGCACGCGGCCGAGGCGGCTCTCGGCTTCCGCGTATTCGTCGTCGAGACGGATGGCCTCTTCGTAATCGAGTCGCGCCGCCGCGTCGTCGCCGCGTGCGAGGTAGAGGTCGCCGCGCAGGACGTACGCCTCGGCATCGCGGCACGGCAATGCCATCGCGAGATCGAGCTCGTTGCGCGCGGCGCGGAGCGAGTCCGGATCGCGCAGGCGCAGCGATCGGCGCGCGCTGTCGAGGTGTTCGATGTACTCCGACTCTCGAGCCGTGCGTGCGGCCGTGTCCTTTTGACGAACGCGAGAGACGTCGGGGGTGTCTTTCGTCGAGGGCTTCGGTGGGGTCGGCGCTGGATCGGCGGCTGCCGTCGAGCCGCTGCCGTTCGTATCGCCGTCGTTCCCGTTCAGCGCACTCCAGCCGAACCAGCCCGCCACGGCGAGCACGGCGACGGCGGCCGCGATGAGCGCGATGCGCTTCGCGGGGGATGACCCCGACGCGCCCGGCACGACGACCCTGCCCTTGGCGGGGCGGTCGTAGTCGATCGCGTCGATGGCCTCGATGACCTCGCGCGCCGACTCGAAGCGGTCGGTGGCCTTCTTCGCGAGCAACTTCGCGAGGATCCGCTCGACGTCGCGCGGTACGGTCAGATCACGATTGACGGCGCGCAGCGACGGGGACTCCTCGGTGGTGTGCTTCATGAGGATCTCGGTCACGGACGCACCCTGGAAGGGCGGTTCGCCCGCGGCCATCTCGAACAGGATGAGACCCAGCGAGTAGAGGTCGGCGCGATGGTCGACGACGGCTCCGCCGCACTGTTCGGGCGCCATGTACTGCGGCGTCCCCATGATGCGTCCCGTCTGGGTCATCATCGCGTCTTCGGCGTTGCTCTCGACGAGCTTCGAGATCCCGAAGTCGAGGACTTTCACCTGGAACGAGCCGCCGTCCTTTTCCTGCACCATGATGTTCTCGGGCTTGAGATCACGGTGCACGATCCCGACGGCGTGCGCGGCGGCGAGCCCGCGCAGGATTTCGCGCGTGATGAAGATCGCGTCGGCGAGCGGAAGGGCGCCCTCTTCGAGCAGGACTTTCTTGAGGCTCTTGCCTTCGACGAATTCGAGCGCGAGGTAGACGAGTCCTTCGTCGGTCTTGTCGAAGTCGAAGATCTCGATCGCGTTGGGATGCTTGATGCGACCCGCCGCGATGCCTTCCTGCTGGAAGCGCCGCAGCGTCTCTTCGCTCAGGTAGAGATCGGGATGAAGAACCTTGAGCGCCACACGCTTCTTGAGCGTGGTGTGCTCGGCCCGATAGACCGTGCCCATGGCGCCCGAGCCGATCTTTTCGAGCAGCTCGTACTTCCCGCTCAGCGTCTTTCCGATCAGAGGGTCGGAGGTCATGCGAATTCGTTCTCTCGCTGCAGTTGCGCGATTTTCGGCACCGCCCGTGCCGCCATCGCCGCGGCCTCGCGGCCCTGTTCTGGAGGGATGTACGGCTCGTTGTACCTTTCCGTGAGTCTTCTCGGAAGCCGGACGGGGCGGTCGTGAGCCGTTGCCGGGGGCTCTCCTTCGCGGTTCGTCGGCGAGTATTCGATGCCGGATCCGCCTCTTGTGGGCGGCGTGGACGGATCGGCCACGCAACGAGGACGGCTCTTCTTTCGTAGAGGTCGGTTCGATGGCGGGGCGGCCGGGGATTCGCTATGCTCCCCGCATCCGTGCACGGAAGCCTGGGCGGGCTTCGGTGGGGTGTTTTTCGAGGCCGAGACGTGCGGAACCCCGCGGGTCTCGGTGTCCGATGCGGGCCGCTCGCGCGAATTCGGCGGGAAGATCCTCGATTCCCGATCGTCCATCGAGGGGCCTGGAAACGGCTTGGTCGTCCGACCCGGCGTCCTGGCCGACCCGTCCATTGGCGAACGGCAGGCGGCGGACCCCGCAGCGCGGCAACGGACATCAGCAACAGCGATAGTGGCGAGAACCATGGCGACGATCCTCGTAACGGGTGGCGCAGGCTTCATCGGTTCGCATCTCGTGGACCGTTTGTGGCGTGACGGGGCCACCGTGCGCGTTCTCGACGACCTGTCGAGCGGCCTGCTCGAGAATCTCTCCGGGCCGCGCGAGTTCGAGCGTGAGCGGTTCCGTTTCACGCTCGGATCGGTGACCGATCGCGACGCGCTCGACGAAGCCGCCGCCGGCTGCGATTGGATCTTCCATCTGGCCGCGGTCGTGGGGGTGCGCCGCGTCGTCGAGGAGCCCGTCGAAGCGCAGCGCAATTTGTTGCACGGAACGGAGGCCGTCCTCGAGTGCGCCCGCCGCAACGGCTGCGGTGTCCTTCTCGCGTCGAGCTCGGAGGTCTACGGCAAGGGCCTGCGGATCCCGTTCCACGAGGACGACGACCTGCGCCTCGGGTCGCCGGCGCACGCGCGCTGGGGTTACGGTGCCGCGAAGGCGATGGGCGAGTTTCTCGCGAAGTCGTACGCCGACACCTACGACGTGCCCGTCATCGTCACGCGGTTCTTCAACACGGTCGGCCCGCGTCAGAACGGACGCTTCGGCATGGTCGTGCCGCGCTTCGTGCGTCAAGCTCTCGGGGGCGCACCGATCACCGTCTACGGCGACGGCGCTCAGCAGCGCTGCTTCACCGACGTTCGCGACACGGTCGAGTGCCTCGTGCGTCTGTGGCAATGCCCGGAGGCGATCGGTGAGATCGTCAACATCGGGAACGACCGGGAGATCACGATCCTCGATCTCGCGCGCCGTGTTCTCGGTGCGTGCGACAGCGATTCCGAGATCCGGTGCGTCGCGTACGATCAGGTGTTCCCGGCGGGCTTCGAAGACGTGCGACGGCGCGTTCCCGACGTCACGCGCCTCGAGCAACTGACGGGTTACCGACCGGCGCGTGATCTCGACGAGACGCTCGGTTGGATCGTCGCCGATGCGCGCGCTCGACTCGACCGCGCGGCGAGCGTCACCGGTTCGCGAGCGTAGTCTCTCCCGGGGTCCGGCTCCAGCGCTTCGCGAGCGCGAACGAGACCAGCGCCAACGCGATCGAGATTCCCGACAACAGGGCTCCGAGGCGGAACGAGCGTGGCGAATAGGTGAACACGATCTCGTGCTCGCCCGCGGGCACGGCTACGGCGCGGAAGCAGTGGTTCGCTTCGAGGATCGGAACGCTCTTGCCGTCGACCGTCGCGTGCCAGCCTTCGAAGAGCATGTCGCTCATCCAAAGGAAGGCGGCTTCCGGGCACCGCGTCTTGCAGATCACGCGGTTCGGTTCGTAGCTCGTGATTTCCGTCGTCGACTCGGTGAGCGTCCAAGGCCCCGCGGGACGCTCGAAGCCGGGATCTTCCGTGAAGAGCAGCGTCGTCGTCGGGTCGAAGTTCGGGGACCCGATCGCTTCGAGCAGCGCCTCGTCGCTTTCGAGGACGCGGTAGCCGCCGACGAGGAACGCCCGCGGCAGGGCGCGTTCGTTGCGGTACATCGAGACGCCGTCCGAATCGAGGACGTGCGTGAACTTCGCGGTGTCGAGCAGCGTGACGCGGTCGAGCGACGCTCCGTCCGGTAACGTCATGGCGAGCGACGTCGGTACCGAACCGCGCGGCAGCGTCACCATCGCACGGCGGCTCACGAGTCGATCTTCGGCGCGCGGCACGAGCACTTCGATCGTGTCGAAGTCGACCGCGCCGCCGCGTACGCCGATCTCGAGACGCACGCGTTCGGGCGGCACCGCTGCGAGGTCACGATAGCGGAACAGCGTGCGTTCGCCCTCGGCGCCGAACAAGAAGCGGAAACGATCCTGCTCGAACACGAATTCGCAGGTGTCGGTGCGGCCCGCTTCGGTGCGCACGGCGCGCGTGGCCTTGACCCCGCGTTCCCCGACCAAGAGACCCGTGAAACGTTCGTCGCCGTAGATGCAGCGGTAGAGGACGTCGTCGGTTTCGGCATCGAGCAACGTGATCGTGACGCCTGCGTCGGTCGCGGTCGGCGTTGCCGTGAACCGGACCGCGAGATGATGATCGAAGTCGATCGCGGGGGAGAGGACCTGCCGCGGTTCGTCCCCGTCGAGGCGCAAGCGCCCGTCGACGAGTTCGACGACCGATCCTTCGCCGACGGTCTGCCAGCCCGAGTCTTCGGGCGATCGCGAGCCGTCGAGGCGGAGGACGGTGTCTCGCGTGATCGCGGCCGGCTCGGCTTCGTAGGCGTGGAAGCCCGCGAACGCGGGCATCTCGATCCAGGTCGGCGTGATCGACGTTTCGATGGGATCCGCGTCTCGGACCTCGATGCGAACGTCGATCGATTCCGGGAGGACGGTTCCCGGCATGTGGTGCCAATCGAGGAAGATGCCGTTGGACTCGGCAGAGCCCCGAAGCTTCGCGCGGAGCGACTCGCCCTCACGTTCGAGCACGAGCGAGCTCGTTGCGGGCAGTGGATTGCGTTCGGCGGTCAACAGGTACTTCACGTTCAGCAAATCGAACAGCCGCGAGAACGGATTGCCGAGCATCGTCAGTCGGTCGAGGATCCAACGGCCGCCCTTCACGCCGCGGTTGACCTGACGCACGAAGTCGGTGTAGCGCTCCGGCTTCAACGTGTACACGCCTTGCGCATCGTACGTGCCGTGGTGGAGCGAGAAGTTCGGGTAGATCGAGGCGACCATCGTGCGGATGACCGACTCGTCGATCTCGATGCGCTTTTGCACCGCGAACGAGTTCGTGAAGTGGATCGAGCGGAAGAGCGCGGGGTCTTCGCGAAGCGTGCGGACCGTCTCGGTCGGATCCAGGAACTCGGCGGGATTGCCGTACACGTGCGGATAGCGAGCGCGCACGAAGTGCGAGCTGTCGGCGAGCGCGACGACGATCGCGAGCGTCGCGAACGCGAGACGCCCGACGTGCCCCGTCACGAAGGCGATCAATACGAGGAGCGCGGGCGCCCCGAACAAGATGCCGTTGGCGATCGGGAACGGCAGCTCGACGAACGGTCCGAGTACCCGGTTGGCGATCGCCACGCCGGTGAGGATCCCGAGCGCGGCCATCGCCAAGCCGACGGCGGCGCCGCCGCGTCGTCCGGCAGGGCGCACGCGATCGAGGAGTCCGCTCGCGCCGAGCCCCGCGAGGATCGCGAGCATGAACGTCGCCACCGGCAGGAAGCGGACGGGGCCGTGCAGATAGCGCCACCCGGGCAGCGTCTCGAACAAGAACGGGAAGACGGGGGTGTCGAGCCCGACGGCGATCGCGACCGCGATCAACGCCAAGAGCGCGAAAATCCATGCCAGCGGACCGCCGACGACGAGGCCGACCGGAACGAGCACGGTCGCGAGCACGCCGAGATACGACGTGTTGATGTGGTCCTCGTAGTCGGGGTACACGCCGCCGAGGAAGACGTTCGGCAGATCGACGAGCGAGCTCGTCGGATTGGCGGCTTCTTCGAGCGGGAACGGTTCCCCGTATCGCGTCGCTTCTTGGAACTCGCGAAGCGGCATCACCTGGATCATCGACACGCCGAGGCCGAGGCCGACCGCAACGAGCAGGATCGCGCTCGACGCCACGGTGCGCGGGAATCCTCCGCCCGTGAACAGTCGCGCGAGGAGTCGCAGTCCGCAGTACAGACCCAGCGCGAGGTAGTGGTAGTAGGTGAGCTGGGGATGCCCGGCGAGGTTCTCGAACGCGAAGATCGCCACGAGTCCGAGTCCGACGCCGAGTCGCCGCGGATCGCGAATCACGAGCTCGCACATCCAGAACATCAGCGGCACCCACACCGTGGTCGACGCGACCTCTTGCCAAGGGATCTGGCGGAACATCGTCGAGCTGAAGCTGAAGACGACGCCTCCGAACAGCGCGCCGGCCCGGTTCGCGCCGATCGATCGCAAGAACCCGAACGTGAACGCGGCCGCGAGGAAATGCTTGAGCACCATGTAGACGATGAACGCGGGGACGAGCGGCAACACGTAGAACGGGATCGAGAGCGGCGAGAACACCGCGGTTTGCGGGTCGGCGAGGAACGGTTGTCCCGCGAAGATGTGCGGGTCCCAAAGCGGAAGCTGCCCGTCGCGAACGACGCGCGCGACGTGACTCTTGTGCGGGATGAACCCCGTCAGCGTGTCGCCGCGCGCGGGGATGACGCCTTCGGTCACGACCTCGAAGCGGATGAGCAGTGTCAGCAGCAACAGGATCGCGAGGATGCCCGCGGTCTTCGCGAAGCGCAAGCCCGCGCCTTCGCGGGGTGCGGCGGCGCGCGCCGGGGCGTCGCCGGGGGGCGAACTCTCGCTCGAGGCGCTCTCGGGACGCGGCGAATCGGGGACACCAGCGGGCGGCGCCTCGGGATCGGGCGCGGCTCCAGGGGCATCTTGGGAGTCGGATTCGGGATTCACGGGCGACGGCAGCCTTTGCCGCGTGAGCGGCGCTTCAAGTTCCTGGCTCGAATGTCAGAGGGCTCTTCGGGGGAACCGATCGACGCGCGGTGCACCCGGGCTTGAACCCGGCTTGGAGCGCCGAGGGACCGGCTCGTCCCGCTCCACGGCGCATCCGGACTTCGCGGCGATCCCCCGAAGATTGTGCGCTGCGTTAAGTGGTTGATGGAAAGGGGTTTCAGGCCGTATTTTATGCGGGTCAGAATCGGCGGGAGAATATACCATGCCCCCCGACCCCTCACGAACGCCCGACTAGCCAGGAAGCGTGTCCCTTGGAACGTCCCGCCCTCAGCCTCGTGATCCCGATCTTCAACGAGGCGGAGCACATCGAACAGAACGTCCGCATCGTGACCGACTATCTCGACGCGCGCGGCGGTACGTACGAGGTCGTCCTCGCGG
>JAUIME010000084.1 GCA_030433195.1 bacterium | reverse complement strand
CGTCGCGCGCGGGTTGATCCGTGTCGGGCGGGTCGCGGGGAGGCCGTTCCCCGGCGACCGGGCCGAAGTCGTTTCTCGGCTTGAACAAACGATCGAGCGAGACCGTTCGTACGGGAGGTCGCGGTACGGCGCGATCGCTTGACGCCGATTTTCGCGATCACCTACAATATCCGGATTCCCCAGAAACCCCATTCGGAGACGAGTCTCATGATGATGCAAGCGATGCGACGCGCGGTCGTCGGGTTCGGTCTTTGCGCCGCCCTGATCGCGAGCCCGCTGTTCGCGCAGGACGACGCTGCAAAGCCTTCGGCCGAGGACACGGCCGAGATGCTCGAGAAGGCGCTCAAGAGCAAGGACGCCGAGAAGGCCAAGGCCGCGATCTCGGAGCTCATCGGCTCCTACATCGATGCCATCGAAGCCGAAGACGAGAAGGCGCAGTCCACGGTGATCGAAGCCCTCGGCAAGGCGCTCTCGTTCCGTGACGGTGACGGAACCGTGATCAGCGCCGCCGCACTCGGTCTCGGCGGCATGGGCGAAGATGCGGCCAAGCCGCTGTCCGCGGCCGTGAAGGACCGGCGCCTCCGCAAGGAAGAGTCGCTCAAGCCCGCGTACCTCAACTGCATCCGCGCGCTGGGTCAGACGCGCAGTCTCCGCGACATCAAGACGCTCGGCGATCTGTTGAACGACAAGGACTTCGACGTCATCGCGGCCGCGGCCGAAGCGCTCGGCAACTACAACGGCGAGGACATGAAGCAGACCATCCGCAAGAAGGTGGCCGAAGACCTCATCAAAGCGCTCGACTCGGCCTACAACGCTGCCGAGGCCGATCCGCGCAACACGACGCTGCAGCGCAAGTACGAGATCGTCGGCCCGCCGCTCATGTCGTCGCTCCAGAAGGTGACCGGCGCCAGCGTCGGTGCGGCGCCCGATTGGCGCAAGTGGTTCAACGACAACAAGAAGAAGCGCTGGAGTTGAGCGAACGACTGCAAGTCGTCCTCAGCTTGGTTTCGCTCGGCCTCGTCGTCACCACCGGAGTGTTCCTGTTCCGGATGACGCGGCCGGGCGAGCCGCGAGGCGAGCTCGCCACGCTCGAGCCCGTGTCGAAGCCCGAAACGGTCGACGCCTGGGTGGCTTGGCTCGACGAGGACGTCCAGGTCGTGTGCAAGCGCCCGCTCGTTTCGACGGAGCGCGACCGATTCAACAATCGGACTCTCTGCCGCCGTCTGGGTCTCGACGAGGACCGCTACCGCTTCCTGCAGCTCGTCGTCGTCAACTACGGGCCGACGGCGCTCGAATCGACCGACGCGCACTGGCAGGCCGTCGGCATCGGCGCGGACGGATCGACCCATGAGAGCGTCGCGCCCGCGGCGCTGCTCGAGGCCGGCCGCGGACTCGCCACGCGAGCCGACCTCGTCGTCGCCGAGGCGCTCGGTCTGCGAGAAGGGCCCTACAGGCTTCCCGCACGGACCTCGGCGCGCTATCTCCTCGCTTTCGACGAGGCGGCGCGCCCCGACCGCTGGCGCAGTCTGCGCGTCACGGTTGCCGGCGAGACCCTCGATCTTGCGCGTAATTCATTCGAGAGAAGAGATTTGGATCGCTTCCTGCAGAGTCCCGAGCGCGATCGACTGGGGCCCCGCGAGTCGGAGGTCGCGCGCCGTCCGAACGCTTCCGCCGAGCCCGCCACAGCGGTCGATCGCTGATCCCGAGCGCTGCCGACCCGACGCGCTCTCCTCGCCCGATTTCGGCGGCTTCGGCGACCACCCGAGCGTGCACGCTGACGTCCACGGGGCGCCTCGCGCGACCTGTCCTGTCGGGTTGACAACCGCAACTCTTCTTCTATAATGCGCCGAGTTTTTTAAACGTCGTTCTGGAAAGGTCTTGGAACAGCGTCCGTGCGCTTCGAAGCGATGCGGCCCGCGGCTCCTCGGCCTTGCCGATGCGAAGGAGAATGACGCGGCATCCGAGGTCGAACCGAGTGGGGAGGTCGCGCGCCGGATCGCGTTCGGGAAGCCGACGCGATACCCACGGCGAGCGCCAAGCGCGGACGACGATTTCGGATCGAGAAGCAGGGCTGGACAGCGTCTCGGAGATTTACCCGAACGGGGCCGAGGCACTGGTTTCAGAATCACTCGTGGGATCGATTTTCGTGGTGCTCTTGCCGGCGGTAACGACTACGTGAGACGAGAGACGAGGCGGACCGTACACGACGCGGCGATCGCTCGCCGAAGTCGACGACGACCCGGCGCGTGCCGAGGCCGTGACGTTCGCCGAATGGACACCGAGACGGCTCGAGCGTGTTTCGCTCGATGCGAGCCGGAACGGATCGAAGCGGTCGGAAATCGGACACCGTCATGGCGTCCGTCCGTCGCGTCGCCGCCCACGACACCCCCTCGAGCCCTCTTCTCGACTCTCGAGTCCCACGCGCGACGGTAGGGTCTGCCGACGACGGACGGTTCCCGTTCGCGATCTCGGTGACGCCCGATCCCCGTCGACGATTCTTCTCGCGCCGCGTTGGTCGACGCCTTTGGGAAAGGGGGTCAACGTGCCTGCCCTATGGGTTGCCGCGGGGGCGGTCGCCGGAATCGTCGCAGGGTACGTCTTGCGCGTTCTGTACGTCCGCTACTTGGATCAGTCCGCGCTCCAGCAGCGCGACGAGCTGCTCGAGCGCGCCAAGCAAGAAGCGTCGCGCATCGAGAAGGATGCCGAGCTCGCCGCCAAGGCCGAGCGCATCAAGAAGCGCGAAGAGTTCGAAGCCGAAGCACAAGTCACGCGCAAGGAGCTCCGCCAGCAGGAGCGCCGCTTGCTCAAGCGCGAGGACGCTCTCGACAAGAAGGTCGAGGTTCTCGACAAGAAGGAACGCTTCCTCGAGTCAACCGAGAAGAAGCTCACGGCTCGTCAGAAGTCCCTGCAGGAGAAGACCGAAGAGATCGACGCGGCGATCGCCGAGCAGACCGAGAAGCTGCACGAGATCAGCGGCCTGTCCAAGGACGAGGCCACCGAGACTCTGATGAGCCGCATCGAGAGGGAGGTCGAGCAGGAAGCGTCCGACCTCATCGACCGCATCGTGAGCGCCGCCAAGGAGCGTGCCGATGCCGACGCCGAGCGCATCCTCGCGCACGCGATCCAGCGCTGCGCGGCCGACCAGACCGCGCAGACCGTGGTCGCGACGATCGATATCCCGAACGACGAGATGAAGGGCCGCATCATCGGGCGCGAGGGACGCAACATCCGCGCGTTCGAGAAGGCGACCGGCATCGACGTGATCGTCGACGACACGCCCGGCGTGGTCGTGGTGTCGGGCTTCAACGCGGTGCGTCGCGAGATCGCGCGCTTGGCGATGTCGCGGCTCATCATGGACGGCCGAATCCACCCCGCGCGGATCGAAGAAGTCGTCGACATGATCCGCAAGGACATCGAGAACACGATGAAGGACGAGGGCAAGCGCGCGTGCTTCGACCTCGAGATCCACAATATCCACCCGCGTCTGATCCCGCTGATCGGGCGACTCAAGTACCGCTCGGATCGCGGACAGAACAAGCTCGAGCACTCGATCGAGGTCGCTCGACTCGCGGGGCTCATCGCGCAGGAGATGAAGCTCGACCCGCAGATCGCCAAGCGCGCGGGACTGCTGCACGACATCGGCCTCGCCGTCGACTCCGAGATCGAAGGGCATCACGCCGCGGTGGGTGCCGACCTCGTACGCCGCTGCGACGAGAAGAAGGAAGTCGTCAACGCGATCGCCTCGCACCATGGCACGGCGCGCGCCGAATCGACGTACGCGATCGTCATCCAGATCGCCAACGAGATCTCGAACTCGCGGCCGGGTGGTCGCTCGGAAGCGATCGATCAGTACATCAAGCGGCTCGAACGACTCGAGGAGATCGCCAACGGCTACCTCGGCGTGGACAGTTGCTACGCGATCCAGGCCGGTCGCGAGATCCGTGTCGTCGTCGATGTCACGAAGATGGACGATCGGCTCTCGGTCAAGGTCGCACGCGACGTCGCGAAGGAGATCGAGATGCAGATGAACTACCCCGGTGAGATTCGCGTGACCCTGATCCGCGAGACGCGGGTCGTGGAGTACGCACGCTAAGAGGCCCCGTCGGCGGGCGTCGAGTCGAGGCTCGCCGCGTCGGGGTCGGACGGTGAGAGGGACGATGTCCGAGTTCAGGATTCTCATGATCGGCGACATCGTGGGCCGCCCCGGCCGGCGCATCGTCGAAGATCTGTTGCCGCGGTTTCTCGAGCAGAAGCGCGTCGATTTTTGCGTCGTCAACGTCGAGAACTCCTCCGCGGGATCGGGCGTGACGCCGAAGATCGCCGAGCGCGTACTCCAGCTCGGTGCCGACGTGCTCACCACCGGGGATCACGTGTATCGCAAACGCGAGATCCACGGGTTCTTGCGGAGCAGTCCTCGTATCGTGCGTCCGGCCAACTATCCCTCGGCTTCGCACGGCAACGGATCGACCGTGGTCGAGGCGAAGAACGGCGTGCGCGTCGGCGTGCTCAACCTGCAGGGCCGCGTGTTCATGCCGCCGATCGATTGCCCGTTTCTCTGCGCGGAAGCCGAGGTCGAGCGTCTCGCGCGCGACGCCGATGTCGTCGTCGTCGATTTCCACGCCGAGGCCACGTCCGAGAAGATCGCGATGGGGTGGCATCTCGACGGCAAGGTGTCCGGAGTCGTCGGCACGCACACGCACATCCAGACCGCCGACGAGACGATCCTGCCCAAGGGAACCGCGTACATCACGGATCTCGGGATGACCGGCCCCTACAACTCGGTGATCGGCCGCGCGACCGACAAGGTGCTTTTCAAGTTCCTCACCAACATGCCCACGCGCTATGATGTCGGGGAGGGGATGGAGAAGCTGTGCGGTGTGCTGATCACGGTCGATTCGTCGACCGCGAAGGCGCAGGCGATCGAGCGGGTCATGTTGAGCGGACTCCCAGGTGGCGACTGACTATCTCTTCGGCGACCTCTTCGAGGATTCGGCTTCCGAACGCGACGCGGACGGAGACCGGAACGAGGACCGCGGTCCGCGAGCCGAGAAGCCGCAGGCCGAGGAGAAAAGGGCCGACGAGAAGCAACCGGCGCATGGCCCGTCCGATACGAGTCGACCCGCAGCCGACACGCCCGTCGTGCACTCGGTATCCGAGCTCACGCAGCAAATCAAAGGGAACCTCGAGTCGGGCTTTCGTTCGGTGTGGGTCTCGGGAGAGATTTCGAACTTCAAGCACCACGGGTCCGGGCACATGTACCTGTCGCTCAAGGACGCCGGTGCGCAGATCCGCGCCGTCGTCTGGCGCAGCACGAACGCGCGATTCCGGTTCCGCCCGCGCGACGGCATGGAGGTCGTCGCCAGGGGAGCGATCACGGTCTACGATCGGCGCGGGGACTATCAGCTCGTCATCCAGAAGCTCGAGCCGCGGGGCGTCGGCGCGTTGCAGCTCGCGTTCGAACAACTCAAGCAGCGTCTCGCCGCCGAGGGCGTGTTCGCGGTCGAGCGCAAGCGTCCGCTGCCGGTCTTCCCGCGCACGGTCGCGCTCGTGACGTCGCCGAGCGGCGCGGCCGTACGCGACATGATCCGCGTTGCCGTGCGGAGGTTCCCGCGCGTGCACCTCGTCGTCGTTCCGGTGTTGGTGCAAGGCGAAGAAGCCGCGCCCGATGTCGCGCGCGGTGTCGAGCTCGCGGGGCGGGCGACCGGAGCCGACGTGATCCTCGTCGGACGCGGCGGCGGGAGCCTCGAAGACTTGTGGGCGTTCAACACCGAGATCGTCGCGCGCGCGATCCTCGCGTCGCCGGTGCCGGTCGTATCGGCGGTGGGGCACGAGGTCGACACGACGATCGCCGACTTCGTGGCCGACGTGCGGGCTCCGACCCCGTCGGCGGCGGCCGAGATCGCGATCCCCGAGCTCGCGGCGATCGAGCGAACCCTGCGCCGGATCGAGGGGGCGCTCACGCAACGGCTCGTCGATCGCGTGGCGTCGGCGCGCGATCGGCTGCGCGACCGCGGGCGCCTGCTCGCGGCTCGTCATCCCATCGACTGGGTGCGGCGGCATCAGCAACGCCTCGACGAGCTCGCCGTGCGCTTGCGCCGGCCGATCGAAGAGGTCAAGCTGTGGCGGTCGCGATTCAAGGATCTCGCGCGGCGGCTGCGCACTCCGGCCGAGCGCGTAGCGCGGGCGCGCGAGCGCCTCGACGATCGCGGGTATCGTCTCGATGCCGCGTTTCGACGGCGATGGCGCGAGGGGCGCGAGCGCGTCGAAGTGGCCGGCGCGCAGATGCACGCGCTCAGCCCGCTGCGGATTCTCGAGCGCGGCTATTCGATCACGACGCTGGCGGACGACACGCGTCCTCTCGTCGCGGTCGACGACCTCGAGCCGGGAACGCGAGTCACGTCGCGCCTTCGCGACGGCTTCGTGACGAGTGTCGTCGAAGACGTACGACGTGAAGCAGACGACCGACGGAAAGGAGAGGCCGCCGATGGCCGCGAAGAAACCTGAAACGACGAAGCCCCCCCAAGGCGGCGACGCCAAAGGGGCCGGCGACGAGCCGAGCGCGCCGTTCGAGACGCGCATGGAGCAGCTCGAATCCGTGGTCGAGGAGTTGGAGAGCGGGAGCCTGAGTCTCGACGAGGCGTTCGAGAAGTACCAGGCCGGCGTCGAGTTGTTGCGCGGCTGCTCGAAGACGCTCGACGCGATGGAGCGCCGCATCGAGATCCTCGAGAAGGAGGGCGCGGTGCCGCGTCCCTTCGAGGGTGCGCCCGGAGACGACGATGACGGACGCGAGTGACAGCTCCGTGCGGACCGAAGGGCTCGAAGAGCTGCGCGCGATCGTCGAGGCCGAGCTCGAGCGGCGTCTCCCGCCACCCGAATCGACGCCTGAGGTTTTGCGCGAGCCGATGAGGTACAGCCTCGTCGCGGGCGGCAAGCGCATTCGACCGATCCTCGTGCTGCTCGCGTGCCGGGCGTGTGGGGGGCGCGACGACGAAGCGCTTCCCGCGGCGTGCGCGCTCGAGATGATCCACACGTACTCGTTGATCCACGACGACCTCCCGGCCATGGACGACGACGATCTGCGTCGCGGCAAACCGACGAACCATCGCGTCTACGGCGAAGCCTCGGCGATCCTCGCCGGAGACGCTCTGCTCACGCACGCGTTTGCCGTCCTCGCTTCGGACACGCCGCGGCGGGATCGGATTCCCGCCATGGTGCAGGTGCTCGCACATGCGGCCGGTCCGAACGGCATGGTCGGCGGGCAGGCGCTCGACCTCGCGGCCGAAGGCGGCGAGACGTCCCCCGAGCATCTCGTCGAGATCCACGAGCTCAAGACCGCGGCGCTGTTCGCGGCGGCGACTCGGCTCGGTGCGGAGGCCGCCGGAGCCGAGCCCGCGACCGCGAACGCGCTCGAACGATACGGAAAACACCTCGGCCTCGCGTTCCAAGCGATCGACGACGTACTCGACGTCGAGAGCTCGTCCGACGTGCTCGGCAAGACCGCCGGCAAGGACGAACGACAAGCCAAGCTCACGTCGACCGTCGTGCACGGCGTCGACGGCGCACGCGAGGAAGCCGCGCGCCAGAGCCGGCTCGCGCTCGACGCGATTTCGGGGATCGCCGGGGCGTCGACGCTCGTCGACCTCACCGAACAGCTCATGGAGCGAATCGCTTGATCGCGAATCGCACGGAACGACGATGACGCGCAAGGCGAAGAAATCGACGCCGCGAAAGACCACGAGCGCTCGCTCCCGGGCGAAGACCGGGGCGGCGTCGAGCGCGAAGAAGCGCGCTTCCAAGACGTCGTCGGCGGCCGGCACGACGTCGAAAGCGAAGACCGCGAAGAAGACGTCGAAGCGTTCGGCCGCAACATCGTCGTCGCGCAAGAAGGTCGCGAAGAAGCCGGCCGCGAAGACGAAGACGTCGCGGACGAAGCGCGCGGTGACCGGACGGCTCTTCGGCGGCGACACGCGCGCGGCGGCGCGTGCGAAGCGCGGTCGTTTGCGCGTGCTCCTCGTCGGCAACGGCCGCAAGGAGAGCGCGCAACAAGTCGTCCGTCAGCTCGGGCCTTGGCTGCGTCACCGCTGCGACGTGGTCGGGACCGTGCTCGACGAAACGCTCGACCTCGCGCAGTACGAGGCCGACCTCGCGATCATCTTCGGCGGGGACGGCGCCATGCTCTCGACGGCGCGTCGGCTCGGCGACAATCCCGTACCCGTGCTCGGGGTCAACTTCGGCAAGCTCGGCTTCTTGACCGAGCTCAGTCACCCGGGAATCCGCAGCCATCTCGAGCAAGCGTTGCGCGGCGAGTTTCAGGTACGCAAGATGCTCCGTCTGCACTTCGAGATCCGCCGGGGCAGACGGAGGATCGGCGAAGGCTTCGCGGTGAACGAAGTCACGGTTCAGCGCCGACAGACGCGCATGATCCATCTCGATCTCGAGCTCGACGACGAGTCGGTCGCGTCGTACCACGCCGATGGCCTCATCATCGCCACGCCGGTGGGGTCGACCGCGTACTCGATGGCCGCCGGCGGCCCGATCCTCCACTCCGCGATGGACGCGATCGCGATCACGCCGATTTGTCCGCACTCTTTGTCGATTCGACCGTTGGTGGTATCGGCGAACGCCCGCGCCGTGATCCGGATCGCCGGAGCCGAGGACGGCATCAACGTGATCGGTGACGGTCAGGTCGTGCACGAGGCCGGAGAGGGTGACGAGATCCGCGTCACGAGTGGCGAGCCCGCGTTCCGCCTGGCGCACATGGGCGAGCGGTCGTACTTCGAGACGCTGCGCACGAAGCTCTACTGGGGTGCGCGCGGGACGCGGGGCGCGTCGCGCAAACGCTGATCCGCCGGAACGTGACGGTCGACGGCGCTTGCGGCGACCGCGGTTCGTCCGGTTCGGGAGCATCACGATGAGCGACGACACGTTGTTCGACGCGGATTTCCTCGCGCGCGTGCGCCGGCTGCGGTTGCGTGCGCTCGCGGGTTCGCGCGCGGGCGGCGACGAGGCCGCGGGATCTCGGCGCGGCGGGACGTTCGAGTTTCACGAGCATCGCGAGTACACGCCGGGCGACGATCCGCGATTCCTCGACGCGAACGTCGCGGCGCGTAGCGGCCGCTGGTTCGTGAAAGAGTTTCGTCGCGAGGACGAATCGTCGCTCGTGATCGTCGTCGATCGCAGCGCTTCGATGGGATTCGGGTCGCCGGTGAAATTCGACGTCGCGCGTCGGCTCGCGGCGGCGTTCGCGATTCTCGCGCTCGACGGGAGCGCGAGCGTCCGACTCGGCTTCGTCGAGGGCGGTGCGTTTCGCGGCGCGGCCGAGGCGCGGGGTGCGTCGGCCGCGGGCGGGTTGTTGCGTCGGCTCGCGGCGGCCGAGGTTTCGGGCGAGGCGGGGCTCGCCACGGGTCTCGCCGACGTGCGGCGGAGCATGCGAGGGGCGACGACGCTCGTCGTGCTTTCCGACTTGCTCGAGTCGCGCGACGTCCGACGCGAGCTCGTCAACTGGCAGCGCGCGGGGCATCGGCCGGTCGTGTTCCAGATCCTCGATCGTTCGGAGCTGCGACCGCCATGGCGCGGGCCGGTGCAGCTCGTCGATTCCGAGACGGGCGAAGAACGGCGCGTCGATCTCGGGCGCGAAACGTCGGGTGGCGTGCGTTCTCGTGGGCACGATCTCGTCCAGCAGCAGGAGCGGTTCGCACGCAAGCACGGCATCCCGTTCGAGTTGGTCGTCACCGATCGGCCGCTCGTCCCGCTGCTGTTGCGGGTGCTGCGCGAACGGAGACTGTTGCGGTGAGCTTCGCCACGCCATGGATGTTGCTCGGGCTCCTCGTGCTGCCGTGGTTGGTGTGGCTCGAACGACGTCGTGAGCGCCCCGAGCGCGTTGCGGTTTCGTCGCTCCTCTTGTTCGAGGCATCCGAAGGATCTTCCGCTCGTTCGGCTCGGTTCTGGCGCTGGTGGCGTGTGGTTTTGCTCGCCGCCGGGTGGACGGCCGCCGTTGTCGCGGCAGCCGGTCCGCACACGGGTTCGAACGTCGCCGAGGGGCGGCGGATCGCGCTGATCCTCGATCGCAGCGCGAGCATGCGCACGGCGCTCGCGGATGGCGAGTCGCGCACGCGTTTTGCCGCCGTGCAGGCGCGGGTCGTCTCGTGGCTCGGCACGCTCGACGCGTCCGACCGTATCGCGCTACGCGTCGTTCCGGGCCCGGACGAAGTCACGGAATGGCTGACGCCCGCCACGGCGCGGGAGGCGGTCGAGGCCTACGAAGTTGTCGATGCACCCGGAAGGCCGAGCCCGCTCGACGTCGCGCGGTTCGTCGGCACGGCGGGAGCGGGCGAGGATCGCTCGATTCGAGTCGTCGTCGCCACGGACGACACCCGAGCGATCGGCGATGCGGCGGCGATCGTGTTCGCGGCCGGCGATCACGTCGCGAACACGGCCGTGCGCGCCGTGGCCGTCGAGCGCTTCGACGACGGAACCGGCGACGACGGTCCCGGCGACGACGGGGAGGCGCTCGACGATAGCGAACCGCTTCGCGTGCGCTTGACGGCCGACGTTCGACACGCGGGAGATCGAGCGCGCGACATGACGCTGGTCGTGGAAGTCGACGGGCGCGAGATCGAGCGCCGTTCGCTTCGGATCGCGGCGGGCGCGCGCGAACTCGTGAGGTTCGACGACATGCCCGTTCGTGCCGAGGCCGCGATCCGCATCGCCGAGTCGGACGCGCTCGGTACCGACGACCGCTTCGTGCTCGCGCGAGGTGGGGCCGGCCGGATCCGCGTGGCGATCGACGACGAAGCACCGGCGCCGCTCGTGCGCGCGCTTGGGCTCGATCCGCGCGTCGAGCTCGTACGCGGTGCCGCGCGCGTCGATGTTTCCGTCACGCAGGCGGCAGCGGATCCGGTGAGCGCGAGCAAGCGCGTCGTGATCGATCCCGCCTTCGATGTGGAGGGCATCACGGTCGGTGAGCCGGTGCGGGCAAGTCGACTCGTCGCGTCGGACGTCGACGAGATGGAAGGGATCGCGCTCGACGGGGTTCGCGCCTTGGCCGTGCGGCGACTCTCGCTGCCGGGCGACTCGATCGTGCTCGCGTCGGCGATTCTCGAGGACGGCACGTCGACGCCCGCGATCGTCCGAGTCGGCGACCTTCTCGTCGTCGCGTTTTCGATCGAGCGAAGCGATTGGTGGCGACAGCCGAGCTTCCCGGTCTTCTGGCACGAGCGCGTGACCCGCTGGATCGGTGACCGCCCCGGGCACGGGCTCTCGTCCCGAGCGACCGGCGATCGCCTCGCGTTCGGCTTTGCGGGGAGGCTCGTGCGACCGGACGGTACGCTCGCCGCGTCGTTCGGCTCGGATGCCGACGTCACGCTCGAGCGCGCCGGAGGGTACGCGGTGCGATCGGAGGACGGCGCAACGAGGTTCGCGTTGGCCGTGAATCTCGAGAGCGACGACGAATCGGCGGGGCGGGTGAACGCGATCTCGACGCCGGTCGACCCTCGAACGGGCTTTCCGTCGCTGGCACGGCCGGACGCGGGTGTCGCGGCGACGAGCGGCGCCGGCTCGGCGCGAGCCGTAGGACGGGCGTGCCTCGCGCTCGGGATCGCTCTGCTCGCGATCTTCTACGCGCGCTATCGCGACTGAGGCCTCGACGCACTCGATTCTCGCGGGATCTCGTATCGCATCGCGTTGCGGCGCCATGCCCTGCGGTCTATCATGGCGCCATGCAATCGATCGATCGAACGACCGGAATGCTGCTCGGCGCCGCGGTCGGGGATGCGATGGGCGGGCCCCTCGCGTTTCTGTCCGAGGAGCAAGTGCGGATCAAGCACGGCGCCGTCACCGAGATGATCGGCGGGGGGTGGCTCGACGCCCGGCC
>JAUIME010000854.1 GCA_030433195.1 bacterium | reverse complement strand
GCCGAGCAGCGTCGCGCCCATCGGCACGCCGCCCGCCATCGACTTCGCGATGCACAGCATGTCCGGATCGAGCCCGGCGTGCTCGGCGGCGAACAGCTTGCCCGTGCGCCCGAACGCGGTCTGGATCTCGTCGAGCACGAACATCACGCCGCGCTCGCGACAGAGCTTCTGCGCGCCGCGGAGGTAGTCGGGATCACCCGGACGGATGCCGCCTTCGCCCTGCACGGGTTCGAGCAGCACGGCGGCGACCGAGTCGTCGACGGCCGCGTCGAGCTTCTCGAGGTTGTCGTAGGGGACGTGAACGAAGTCGGGGACGAGCGGCAGGAACGGCTCGCGGTACTTCTTCTCCCAGGTCGCGGAGAGCGCGCCGAGGGTTCGTCCGTGGAATCCGCGCATCGCCGCGACGACCTTGTGCCGCTTGGTCACGAGGAACGCGAACTTGATCGCGGCTTCGATCGCTTCGGTGCCGGAGTTGCACAGGAACGCGCGCTCGAGCTCCCCCGGTGCGACGTCGATCAGCCGTTCGAGGTACTCGGCTCGGACGTCGTTCGCGAACATCTCTTGGCACGTGATGAGTCGCTGCGCTTGTTCGGTGATCGCATGCACGATCTTCGGGTGACAGTGTCCGAGATTCGCGACCGAGATTCCCGCGACGCAGTCGATGTACTCGCGTCCGTCCTCGTCTTCGACGCGCGCGCCTTCTCCGCGCACGATCGTGAGTTCGCGTTTCGCGTAGACACCGCTCTGTAGACGGTTCTCGCGCTCGAACGTCGTCTCGGGCTTCGACGGGGCGGTGGAGGCTTCGGTCGGTTCCATGCGGATCTCCTCAGGCTTCGATCGTCGTGCCGCCGCCATCGAGCGCGGCGCGGACGGGATTCTCGATGCGACTGTCGGCGAGGACGACCTTGCCGACTCCGTCGCGCACGGCCTCAGCGGCGCCGAGCAGCTTGATCTTCATGCGTCCTTCGGCGTAGCGCTCCGCGGCGTCGTCGACGTCGGCCAGCGCGATCCGCGGGATGAGCGAACTCTCGTCGGGGAACTTCGCGAGAAGGCCCGGCACGTCGCTCAGGATCACGAGGGTCGCGGCGCCGAGCGCGGCCGCGATGCGAGCCGCCGCGCGGTCGCCGTCGGTGTTGATCGCCGTCCCGTCTTCCGCGATTCCGGGCGGGCAGATGACCGGATAGTACCCGGCGCCCGTCAGAAGGTTCAAGAGGTCGGTGTTCACGCGATCGATCTTGCCCGACAGGTCGTCGCGGATGATCTTGGTCTTGCCGCCTTCGCGCACGCGCAGCGCGCCTTTGCGCTTGCCCTCGAGCAAACGCCCGTCGATTCCCGACAGTCCGAGCGCTTGCACGCCGCGCTTCTGCAGTCGCTCGACGATGCCCTTGTTCGTTTTCCCGCAGTACACCATCTCGAAGATCTCGAGCGTCGTGCGATCGGTGTAGCGGCTGGTGTAGCCGGATACCGACGTGACGAACTTCGGCGGATGTCCGAGCTTCTTGGCGACCACGTTGGTTTCGTGCGAGCCGCCATGCACGAGGATCCACGGCTCGCCGGCCTCGGCGAGGTCGGCCAGATCCGCGCAGACGGTGTCGAGGTCGACGCCGGCGGCGCCGCCGGCTTTCACGATGAGCATGTCGAATCCCTCTCGGCAGGTGGATACGTCGATCCGGAACGGATCGGAGATCGTACTTCGATTCGCGTCGTTGCGAAACGTGCGCGGCTGGGTACGACGGCTTCCCTCGTCGCGTCGCGTCTCAGACCGGATGGAGTCCGGCGAAGCCGAGCCCCGCGACTTCGAACCGCCCGTCCGCTCCGGTCGTGACCCCCGTGTCCGGCCCGATCGTCGCTCCGGAGACCGGCCGTCGCGTCACGCCGTCGACGACCCGCCCCGCGATCGTCGTCCCCCGCGGAACGACGATCTCGCACTCCTCCTCGACGGAGTCCAAGACGACGTGGAAGAAGACCCAGCCCGGCCGGCGGACGAAGACCGAGGCGCCGAACGGGTCGGCGCGGTCGGTGAAGAACCTCCCGTCCGCGTCGGTCCCGATCTCGAACGGACTCCCTGGAGCGAAGTCCTCCGTGTCGAAGAGCGGCAGCACGACCAGCCGCGCTCCCGCCACCGGCTGCCGCGTCCCGAACTCGACGACTCGGCCGCGGAAGGTCGTCGCCGGCACCAGCTCGACGAGGGGGATCTCCTCGGGATCCTTCCACGAGCAATAGTCGAGG
>JAUIME010000853.1 GCA_030433195.1 bacterium | reverse complement strand
CATACCGCTCGAACGCCGCGAGCGCCAGCCCCGCGGCTCGCTCGGGATCCGCGGCGATCGCGTCGTATCCGTCGTGCTCGAGCGCTTCTCGAGCGTCGGGGAGGTGCGTTCCGCACGCGCCCCGGATCCACACCGGCGGCCGGTCGACACGCTCGCCGCTACAGGCCGCGACGAATCGCGTGCGCGCATCGAGAAGTGCAGGGGAGTTCGGATCCGCAGGATTCATGACCGCGCCATTGTACTTCTGCACGGCAGCCGCACACCTTCACGTCGCCGTTCTGCGATCCGCCCGAAACGAGCGCGGCCCCATGTTCGCGAAGAACACGAGGCCGCGGATGTTTGAACGAGGAGGGTTCGCGGTCTACAGCGTGAATACCGCCGACGTCATTTCCACCGGCGCGGCGCCCGGCACGTCGTTGTTGCGATCCCAGATGCGACGGATCGCGCGGCCCCATTCCTTGAGCTGCGAGAAGAACGGGTCGGTCTGGATGACGTAGGCCGACGGCGGCAGCGTCGTTCCCGTGCCCTTGATCTCGGTCTCGAGGAACTCGACGTACTCGCGGCTGATCGTCTGGTAGTAGAGCGCGACCTCGACGCGATCGGCGCCCGTCGGCAGCGTCAGTTCGATGCCTTCGTAGCCGCCCGCGTACTCGGCGCTCGTGAAGTGGTTCGGGTCGATGGCGCCGTCGATGACGGGTTCGCACAGACGCTCGGCGGCTTCGCCGATGCGGAATCCCTTCGGCGGGATTCGGTTGTCCTTGGAGCGTCCGGTCGCGAGCGCGAAGTGGAACGTCTTCTCTTCGCCCGTGATCGTACTCGTGTGATGCACTTCGTACACGAGCTCGTCGACGTACTCTTCGTTCGGTCCGAGCGCCGGGCTGTTCGGCGAGTAGTCGAGCGGCAAGCCGCGCAACGTCGCCGCGACGTCATCGTAGGGGTTGATCTCCCAGATGAGCGTGTCGGCCGCGTAGGCCCGCACGTTCAGGAACATGCGGCGACCTTCGGCGTAGCCCGTGATGAGCTTGTGCCCGGTCTGGTTCTGCACGCGGAACGACGTGGCGCCGGTCGAAGGATCGTAGTCGAGGTCTTCGATCGCGGCCGCGCGTTGCAGCGTGAGCTGCGTGCGATCGACGGCGTCGAGGAGCGCGTTGGCGTTGAGCCCGACGCCGGCGTTGAGATCCATCGTGAGGATCGACGGGCCCGCGTTGAGGATCATGTCGTTCGTGGAGTCGTAGTTCGGCGATCCCGCGACGGTGCTGGCGAGCACCCAGGGCACCCACATGTTGCCGCCCGTGAGATCGTGGACCGGCTGGCCGCTCTTGGGGTGCAGGCGGCTGTCGCCGGGCCGCACGGGAACGTCGAAGCGGCAGCCTTTGCCTTCGGCATCGGGCATGTGGCAATCCTGGCACGACGCGACGTTGTTGTTGGGGCGCGACGTCGCGAACACCGAGGGATCGTACGGACCGATGCCGGGCGCGCCGCCGTCGAGGCCGTAGTCCGAGAGCATGAACTCCGAGAACGTGCGTTCGACGTGCGAGAACGTCGCGGCCGATCGCTCTTCGGACGGGAGCACCGTCACGCCGTCACCGGGCGGGGTGCCTTCGAATGCGAGGTTTTCGACGACCGGGTTCGACACGTCGTGGCACGTCGAGCAGAAGTACTTGCTCTTGTGGTAGCGGCTGTAGAGCGTCTTGTGGTTCGGCTTCGGATCCGCGAACGACGCGCGCTTCTGCGGCTCGGTGCTCACGTAGTATTGCCCGCCGCCGCTTTCGCGATACTCTTCGCTGAACGGAAGGCCGTCCTTGCCGAAGAGCGGCGTGCCGTTGAACTTCTTGAGTCGCGACGCGCGCAGGCGGTCGTCGAGATACGTGATCCACGCGGCCGCCGCGCCCGGGTCTTGCATCAGGGTTTGGCTGCTCGGCGCTTCGTCCCAGTAGCCGGCCCAGTCGCCGGATTCTTGCGGGCGCATCCCTTCGATCGTCTCGACGTGGAACGGGTCGTACATGCGGTGGCAGAAGTCACAGCTCACGCCGTCGAAGTCGTGCCCGGTCATGAGCGACCCGTTCACCTGCGTCGAGCGTCCGGCGAGCCAGCCCGAAGGCATGTGACAGCGAAGGCACAGGTCCATCGCGTTGGGGCGGTCGATGAAGTGGATCGAGTCTTGCCCGGCGACGGTGAGCGCGGCCCAGAAGATGAAATCGCGGGCCGAATTCGCCATCATCGTGCCTTG
>JAUIME010000852.1 GCA_030433195.1 bacterium | reverse complement strand
AGAGCTTCCCGTCGCTCGGCGGTCGCCTCACGATCGAGCCGGGCGTGACGGTGCGACTCGGCCCCGACGCCCGTCTCGCGGCCGACTTCGGGAGCGAACTCATCGCGCGCGGTACCGCGGACCGACCGATCACGTTCGAGCGATTCGATCCCGCGCAGGCGTGGGAGGGGCTCTACTTCCGCATCAGCCGAACGCGTCCGAGGATCGAGCACTGCGAGATTCGCGGCGCGAACATCGGCGCGTGGACGCTCGAGACGGAGCTGTGGCTCACGCGCTGCCTCTTCGAGGACAACGTCATCGGAACCCGGTCGCAGAACTGGGGCACGATCATCGCGCGCGAGTGCGACTTCTTCGGGAACGACACGGGGTATCACGCCGACACGTTCGGTGTGCTCGACGGCTTCGCGGACTTCTCCGATCCCGCGATGCCGAGTTGGTTCGAAGGCAACGGAATCGGTATGGCCGTGGAGGACTTCCAGAACACGGGCGTGAACGGGCGCAACTGCTATTGGGGCGATCCGACGGGACCGTCGCATCCGCAGAATCCCGCGGGTCAGGGTGATGTCGCGCAGCTCGGCGCCAAGGTCGTGCCGTTCGTCTCGACCGAGCCCGACCGTGACGACGTGCCCCCTACGGTCGATCTGTTCGACACGTACTGGCTGCTCGAGGAGGATGCGAAAGTCATCCTGCACTGGTCGGCCGACGACGACGGCGCGATCGAGAATCAGTACCTGCTCTATTCGTCGCACGGCGGCGCGTTGCCCCTCACGGTGCTTCAGTCGGGCATCGATCCGTCCGCGCGATCGATCGAGATCACGGTGCCCGCGCTTCAGCCGCACTCGAGTACGGCCCCGGCCGTGCTGCGGCTCGTCGTCGTCGACGATGCGGGCAACACGTCGTTCGACGAAGTTCAGTTCACGACTCCGATGATCGACTTCGAAGGCGGGCATTCGGTCGACGAAGTTCCGTCGCTCGTGCGTCCCGCCGAGTTCGTCGAGGTCTGCTCGACGACGGAGCCGGGCACGCCGCTCGGAACGCGCGACGGATACCTGTTCCTCGATGGTGACGGCCAGTCGGATTCGATCGGTGGCACGACGGTCGAATGTCTCGAAGGCCGCATGCCCGGAGTGAGCACGGACACGGCGCGATTCGGAATCCGACTGAACGTCGGCGCCGGAGGCCGTGCGCTATGGGCATTCAGCGACGAGTTCGAAATCCGTCCCGATCCGCTCGTGACGGGCGACGCGCCTCCCATGGTGACGCTCACCGCTCCGTTGGATGGCGCGACGTTCCCGGCCGGCTCGATTGTGCCACTGGCGTGGACCGCATCGGACGACGAGGCGTTGCGTTCGTTCGATCTCCAGGGGTCGTACGATGGCGGACGGACGTGGCACGCGATCGTCAGTGATTTGGACGGTGCGGCGCGTTCCTACGATTGGCGCTTGCCCGTTCCGTGCGACATCCCCGACGTCCGTGTGCGCGTGATCGCGCGCGATCATCGTTTCCAGAACACGTCCTCGGGCGCGGATCGATCGTTTGCCATCACGCCCGAGCCTGCGGGGCTCCTCGTCTCGCTCACTGTGCAAACGCCCGTCGTCGTGGCGGGCGAGTCGCTCGTCTTCGACGCCACCGTGACGAACGCGGGCGCCACAGCCGAGACGTTCGACGCGTGGCTCGACGTCACGAAGCCGAACGGGCAGCCTTCGGCACGAAACCCGATCGCGGGGCCGAGATCGCTCACGCTCGCGCCGGGCCAGACCGTGCAGAAGACCGTCCGGATCCGCATCCCCGCCGGGACGCCCGCGTCGGGTCCGTACACGCTCGCGACGTCGCTCGGGAGCTTCCCCGACGTCGTCACGGCGGGCGATTCCTTCATGTTCGAGGTCGTCGCTCCCTGATTCACGGAGCGATCGCGTAACCTCTCTCATGCCGCCGCCCGTTCGACCTCCGAGCGGGCGGCGGCGCTCGTCCTCCGTCCTGGGGTCGTCGACGCGCTTTCGGCTTGTGTCGCAGGGAGGTCCCCGCGTATAGTCGCGGGAAGGCCCTGGCTCGGGTGCGTCCGGCCCACGAGCCTCGACGCACGAGCCCGACTCGAAGCCGTTTCAGGAGGATCGACGATGCCCAAGGTGAGCGCAGAGACCCACATCGCGGCCGACGTGAGCCGCGTGTTCGACACTTTCGCCGACGTTCCCAACTGGGCGAACCGAGTCGGTGCGATCCAGAGGATCGAA
>JAUIME010000851.1 GCA_030433195.1 bacterium | reverse complement strand
GCGGCACGTTGCGCACCGCCGTCGTCGAGAGATACGCGAACGCGACCGTGCAAAGCGCGAGGAACACGTCGAGCCGGCCGATGCACAGCACGCCCGCGATCGCGACGAGCACGAGGAGCACCGTGTAGCACGCGATCGCCGGCCCGGTCGTCGGCGCGGTGAACGGCCCGAGAAGCTCGGTGATCTCGGTCGAGTACTCCGTCCCTTGGAGCTGTCGGAACAGCTCGAGCGGGAAGAGCGCCCCTTCCACGAACCACGGGTTCACGAGACAGGCCACGGCCGTGGCCGCGAACACGATCCCGCTCGTTCGCAGGCGCTCGGGGCTTCCCTCGTGGGAGCCGTATCCCGTGAATCGCGCCACGACTTCCGCCGCGAGCCAAGCCCCCGCGAGCAACGGCCCGAGGATGAACAACGTATGCGCGTTGACCCAGACGATCTGCACGACCGGCAACGCCCAGATCCACGGACCGCCGCGATCACGATGCTTGGCGATCACGAAGACGAACAGCGCGATGAAGGCCCCCGACACGATCTCCGGCCGCAGGTACGGTCGATTGCTGACCGCCAGCAAGCCGAGCGCGCCGAGCGCGATGGCGAGAGGCGCCGTGCGGCGGTCGACCGAGGTGAGCAGGGAGAGCCCGAAGGTCACCGCGATCACGAGCGTCTTTGCGGCCACGGCGAGCGACGCACCGCCGGCGCCGACGATCGCCGTGAGCAACACGCAGTACAACCAACGCAGTTCGATCCACGGCCGCGATTCCGGATCGAGCGAGAAGGCGTCGTGCTCGGGCCAGCCGTTCTCGAGGACGTAGTCGCCCGTCGCGAGCTGCCACCAATAGTCGACGGCCGCGATCTGGCGCGCTTCGACGGCGAAGACGAAGAAGGCGAGGGCTACGAACGCGCAGCCCAAAAGCGACGTCCGCCACGACTTCTCGGGGGCGGGACTCGCGGCATCGAGTTCGGAAGCTGGCGTCATGGCTCGTCTCGGCGCAGGGGAACGGTTCGCGTACACTACAAGATCACCCCCCCGAACTCAATCCGTCGCACGCCGATCCGGCGGCCCCGACGGCGAGCGCAAACCCCTTCCCCATAGACACATCGAGGGAACGAGCCGCATCTGTCGAAGGTCGCGGCGGCGGTGCCGGTCGAGACTGGATTCCGCGGGTCCCATTTTCTACACTCGCGCCCTCATCGCCGCGGGAAGGTCCGCGCGATCGACAGCGGATTCTTCCATGCCCATCGCCTTCCCGCGGAACCCGCGCCTGTGGCTCTTCTTGGCGGCGGCCGTCGTCATCACCTCGACGGGAATCCGCGCGTACCACCACGAAGTCTCGGGTGATTTCGCGCGCTACTACACCGCCGGCAAGATGATCGCGAACGGCGAGCACGAAAACCTCTACGACGAGGTCAACGTCCTCGACCGCTTCAAGCACAACTTCCGCTACCTCCCGATCTTCGCGATCCTCATGTCGCCGTTGTCGCTGCTCCCGATCCGGATCGCGTTCTGGATTTGGAAGCTGCTCCACATCATGGCGTACACGTCGGGGCTCTGGTTCTCGTGGAAGGTCGCGCGCGACGAACCGCACTCCGCAAAGTGGATGATCGTGCCGTTCCTGTTCACGGTCCGCCTGTTCATCCAGAACCTCCAGCTCGGCCAGATCAATCCGATCGTCATCGGGCTCACGATCGCCGGGGTCTACATGTGGACACGGCGCAAGCAGTTCACGGCCGGGCTGCTCATCGCGCTCGGGGCGGCGATCAAGTTCACGCCGATCGTCTTCCTGCTCGTGTTCGTCGCGCGGCGGGAGTGGCGCGCCGTCGCGGCGATCTTCTTGGCCGGTGTCGTGCTCATCGGGATCATCCCCTCGCTCGTACTCGGACCCGCGCTCAACGTCGAGTTGCTCCAGCAGTACTTCGAACTCGAAGGGGGCTTGATCACCGACACCGAAGACGACCGCGTCGACGGGCAGTCGCTCAAGGCGCTCACGTATCGATTCCTCACGCCGATGAACGCAGTGCATCAGGTCAAGCACAACGATCCGATCTACGTGAACTTCACCGACATCGATCCGAAGATCGCCTACGCACTCTACGCGGCGGGCTGCCTCTTCTTACTCGGTTCTCTCGCATGGTTCGCGGCGCGTTCGCGAGCGATGCTCGACGACCGGCGCGCGATCGCGCTCGTCGCTTCGATCGCGACGCTCGTGATGCTGCTCATCTCTCCCGAGAGT
>JAUIME010000850.1 GCA_030433195.1 bacterium | reverse complement strand
GGGACGGGGGTGGGACAGAGTCGCGGAGCGGCCGTTTCTCGGCTCGTCTCCGTTGGTTTCGTGGCAGGCTCGGGGTGTGACGGTGGTGAGCGGCCCGTGCGGGCCGTTGCGTCGCGAGGGCGCGACGCGGGCGGGGTCCAACGATGCAGCGGGAACAGCGAACGACGGGATCGGATCCGGCATCTGGGCGGGGAGCCCGGGCGGATTCCCGTATCTCCATCGGACGAAGGAGTATACCCGCGCCCCCGTCAAAGGCAAGCGGGGCGCGGATTTTCGACGGAATCGGCGTCCGGCGGCCTGTGGACACTCCCCGGCCGGGATGCTTTTCTATGCGCCATGCTGAAAGTCGTGGTGATCGGCGCGCGGCGCGCGCGGCAAGGAATCGGTGAGTTCGTGACGCGGTGGCTGCACGAGGCGGGCGCTTCGATCGCCGGCGTCGTAGGCACCGAACCCGAGACGATCTCCGAGACGCAAGACAACCTGGCCTCGCGCTACGGGATCCGCTGCCGTGGCTACGTGTGCCTCGACGTCGCGCTCGAGACCGAGCGGCCCGACGTGGTCGCGATCTGCTCGCCGATCCGGTTCCACCGCGAGCAGCTGCTGAAGTGCGCCGAGGCGGGCGTGCACTGCCTGTGCGAGAAGCCGCTGTGGTGGGGCGACGCCGAAGACCGGCGCGCCGAGACCGAATCGATCGTCGATGCGTTCCGCGGCAACGACCGCATCCTGCAGACGATCACGCAGTGGCCGTTCACGCTGCCGGCCTTCGACGCCGTGTGGCCGGGCGTCCGCGACGAACCGCTCGAGACGTTCGAGATGCGCCTCTCCCCCATTACGCGTGGGCCGCGCATGCTCCTCGACTCGGTGTCGCACCCGATCAGCCTGCTGCAGGGGCTCGTCGGGGTGGGCTTCGTCGAGCAGCCCGAGGCGCGCTACATCGACGGCGACCGCGGCGATCTCGAGATCGGATTCGACTACCGCCACGCGCGCGGGCTCGCGCGAGCGACCTGCCGCTTCACGACGTGCGAAGAGCCGCCGCGCCCCGCGAGCTATGCCGTCAACGGCCGCAAGGTCGAGCGGGAAATTGACCTACCTGCCTACGAAATTTACTTTTGTGGCAATGGCAAGCGGGTCCCGGTGGAGGATCCGGTGAAGTGTCTCGTCGGGGATTTCCTCGCTCGCATCGAGCGAAACGAGGCTCCCGATCGAAGAGAGCTCATCGAGAGCATCGTCAATCTCGAAGCGCTTCACGTCGCCGGCTCGGCCGCATCGACCCAGCCGGCCGCCCCCGCCGAAACCGATCCCGCCCCGTAATCGTATTCCACTCGAAGTCCCAGCCGTGGAGCGCGCGATGAAACCGGAACCCTCGACCACGCATCCGCAGCCCGAGTCCCCGACCGGCGGTGAGAAGCACGTCGAGCTCACGCCGATCCACGACTTCGCGGCGAAGCTCAAGCAAGCCGAAGTCATGCCGCGTCTCGTCGAGTACGTGCGCTGGCAGGCGCGGCTTCGCGGCACGCTCACCGAGCCCGCCTCGCCGGCCGACTTCGATCCCGCGCGCGTCCCCGACTTCGCGCCCGTGTCGATCAACCTCGACATCACGACCGCGTGCAACTTCGCGTGCGATCACTGCGTCGACATGGACATCCTCAACACGGGCATCAAGTACAACCACGACAAGCTGCTCGACTCGATCCAGCTCATGGCCGATCGCGGCCTGAAGTCGGTCATCATCATCGGCGGCGGCGAACCGACCGTGTATCCGAAGTTCGTCGAGAGCGTCCGGTTCATGAAGGACCTCGGCCTGCAGGTGTCGGTCGTCTCGAACGGCTCGGGCATGAAGAAGATCGCCGAGATCGCCCCGCTCCTCGACGAGAAGGACTGGGTGCGCTTGTCGCTCGATTCGGCGACCGACCCGACGTTCCAGGCGATGCACAAGCCCAAGGGCAAGCGCCCGATCACGCTCGACGAGATCTGCGAGGGCGTGCCGCCCGTCAAGGACATCAACCCGCGCTTCCCGATCGGGTTTTCGTTCATCGTCACGTGGCGCGGCGCGAACATCAACGACACGTCGATCGTCGAGAACCTGCACGAGATCGTCGACGCCGCCAAGCGCGCGCGCGACTATCGCTTCGACTACATCGCGTACAAGCCGTTCCTAACGCGCGCCGAAGAGAACAACGCCGAGATCGTCGACCTCAAGGAAACCGACCGTTCGTTCGAGGACGTCGTCGCGCAGA
>JAUIME010000083.1 GCA_030433195.1 bacterium | reverse complement strand
GACGTCGTCGTACGAGAAGATCCCCCACAACGACAGCTTGTCGGTGACGTTCGTATCGTAGACGATGATCGGCTCGATCACCGTCAGCTCCTCGTCGAGGAACGGATTGCCGTCATCGCCGCCGTCGTCGTTGTTGTAGTAGCCGAATCGGATCTCGACGAACCCGTGCCCCGCTTCGGTCGAGCCGGGACTCTCGAGCTTCTCGGAGGTCACGACGGGCGCGACGGCCTCCGTCGGGCTCGGGACCGCAGGCGCGGGTGCCGGGGGCTCCTGCGCGAACCCACGCGATCCCGTGACGACGATCGCGGCGACCGCTGCGATCGAGGCGAGCCAGCGGCGACGAATCCCCCTCGGGATTCGAGAACGCCCGCGCCGCGGAGACTCTAGTAGCATCCGCAGCCTCCGCCGGCGGATTCGCCGATCCCGCCCGCCGCACCCTCTCGCGAGTAGAGCACCTTCTGCATGAAGTGCGCCTCGGTCGGACCGGGATCGAGATTCATGACCGCATCGGTCAACAGCCGCCGCTCGTAGAAATCGACTGTCTTGCAGCCCAGGAGCGTCGTCGCCGACGCGGCGAGAACGCAGCCGCAGACGACCCGACGCCAGTTCATGTTCGTTGCACACACCCGCATCGACCGACTCTCCGACAAACGAGGGACAAGAATCCGGCAGCCGGTCCCCGCAGAGGGAACCGCCCCCGACACGCATCAGCAAACCCGGTACCAGGCGGCTCGCACTCGCAAGCGGCCTCTCACGCCGGCCCACGGCCTCGCACTCCCCGTTTCTTCAATCGCGCTTTGCAAAACCGGGGAAAACCCCTCGGCCGAGCGTCGGCGGGCCCGCCACCAAAGCGATGCCGGACCCGCCGCCGGGGGAGGAGTCATTCGTCGCTCGCGAGCTTGCCGACGAGGTCGATATCGAAGCTCACGCGATTCGCGACCCGGATCGTTCCCAGCGCGGCCGAGAACGGCTTGATCCCGAAGTCGGTCTGCTTGATGTCGAACTTCGTGCTCGTCTTGATCGACGTCCGGCCGCGGCGAACCCTCATCTCGACCTTGACGGGCTTCGTGACGCCAGCCAACGTGAGATTGCCCGTGACCTCGAACCCGTCTTCGACGGGATCGAACTTCGTCGACACGAAGCGAATCGTCTCGTTCTTCTTGGCACGTTCCGTCTTCAGCACGTACTTGTGCATGTTGGAGAGGATCTTCTTTCGGTCCGAATCGCTCACCTCGTCGGCGAGCTCGAGCTTCTTCACGGGAACACTCACGTCGATCGACGACTTCTTCGGATCCTTCGGGTCGAATCGGATCACCCCATCGAAGTCCGTCGCGCGTACCACGTGAGAATGACCCAGCCCGGAGAGAAGGCCGCCCTTGTACGTCTTGACTTGAAGACGACTCGCGGCGACGTCGACGTCATACGCGATCGCCGAGCTCGAGTCCGGCCCCGTCAGCAGGGCGATGAGAAACGTGAGCGTGAGAACAGAGTGCATGTTGGTTCCTTTCCGCATCGTGTGTTGGTCGACGCGTGACGGTAAGTTCGATGACGAACGCAATGCGACGTTGGGGGACCTCCGGTCAGCAAACGGACGCGCCACCGTCCACGGCGAGCGCCTGCCCGTTCACGAAGCGCGCCTCCTCGGACGCTGCGAACGCGACCACGTCCGCGACCTCCTCGACGGTGCCGATGCGGCCTTGCCGATACCCGATGAGGGAACGCACCGGCAAGCCGATCTCCTCGTAAGCGGCGATCCCCTTGCGGGCCATGTCGGTGTCGATGAAACCCGGACATACGGCGTTCACTCGAATGGATCGTGGACGCAGCTCGATCGCGAGCGCGCGAGACATTTGGATGACCGCAGCCTTCGTGGCGCCGTACGCGGCACCGAGCGGCAGCGCGACGAGCCCGGCCGCGGAGGCGACGTTGACGATCGCTCCGCCGCTCTTTGCGAATCGCGGCAGCGCTTCACGCGTGCACAGGAACACGCCTCGCGTGTTGACCGCGAACAGGTCGTCCCACTCGGCGGTCGACACGTCGACGAACGGCTTCTGCATCTCGACACCGGCATTGTTCACGAGAACGTCGATCGGGCCGATCCCCGATTCGATCTCGGAGAACAGGCGCCGGACCGATTCTTCGTCGCGCACGTCGCAGACGATCGCGCTCGCACGACCGCCCTCGGCCTCGATGTCGGCAACGCACGCCTCGAGCGTCGCTTCGGTACGCCCCGCGACGACGCAGTGCGCGCCTTCCGAGGCCAGCCGCGCAGCGATCCCGCGACCGATGTTCTTCCCGCCGCCCGTGACGACGGCGACTCGATTCTCGAATCTCAAGACACTTCCTCCACTGGACGCCGGAATGGAAGCAGCGGCGTCAAGAGCCCGAGCAACGTCGACGGTCTCACGATCCGCCCGGGCGGCAGGTAGTCGCCCGACGCCGCGAGAACACGGCGCCCGAGCGAAGGACAAGCCGCGAGCCGGCCGACGACGAAGTCGGCAATCGCGGGCCGGTACAGGAACCGCTGGACGTTGCGACAAGCGACGAGCTTGCGCCCGAATTCCGCGCTCCAACTCGCTCGATACGAGCGGAGCGCGGGAAGCGTCGCCTCACCGCGTTCGAGTACCCGCGGCAGCTCCTCCGAGAGCACCTCGGCGCTGCGAAGCGCCATGAAGATTCCCTCGCCGGTGAACGGATCGACGAAACGCGCCGCATCTCCGACCAGGCAGACGCCGGCGGCGATCGGGCTCTTCGCGCTACACGCCATCGGGCCCGTCGAACGAACGGGCCCGATGCGCTCCGCTCCGTCGAGCCGCTCTCGCATGCCGGGGATCTTCGCGAGCTCGGCGTCGAAGAACCCCGAGGCGTTGCCACGGACTCGACCGATCGCACTCAAATCGACGATGAGATTGACGTTCGCTCTCCCGCCTTCGACCGGAGCGATCCCCGCGTAACAGTCGTCGCCGATGTGCAGCTCGCCGCGGTCGTCGTCGTTCAGGCCTTCGAAGTAGCCGCGAAACGCGAACTTCGCGAGCCGGCGCTCGGGGCGCGCCAGTCCCGCAAGGCGCGCGACGATCGAGCGCACGCCGTCCGCGCCCACGACGACTCGCGAGTGGACGGATGCTGGACGCGTCCCGTCGCTCCGCCCCCACACGCCGGCCGCTCGATCTCCGTCGTGCAGCAGCCCCCGCACGTTGAACCCCTCGAGCACCGTGACGCCGTGAGTCTCCTCCGCACGACGTAGGAGCGTCTCGTCGAGGATCGCTCTGGAAATCCCGAGTCCGTAGCTGCGGTACGGAGCGAAACCGTCGACCGGCTCGTAATCTCCTCTGAACTCACGGCCGCCCCGCGAGCGCATCGCGAGCCCCCGCAGACGACGCGCGCCCGCGGCGAGCAACGGATCGAGCACTCCGAGTTCGTCGAGGATCCCGAGCGCCTGGGGACTCATGTACTCGCCGCACACCTTCGGGCGCGGGAACCGGCGACGGTCGAGCAGACAAACCTCGAGCCCGCGCCGCGCGAGCAATGTCGCGAGTGTGCTCCCGGCCGGCCCCGCCCCGACGATCGTCACGTCATAGCGCGTACTCATCAGCCCACCCACCGCAGCGCCCGATTCAAGAACGGCGCGAATCGCCAGAACGGCTTGCGAACGCCGAGCGTCGACAGCACGCGAAGCCCCAGGGGCACGAGGCGGCTCTGGGATCGCTCGGCCGTGATGAGCCGCGGATCGCGCCGCGCGCTCGCGATCATCTCGTCGCGGAGCCAAACGTCGTCGAGTTCCGGCGAGAAGTAGAAGCGCGGCTCGACGAGCTCGTCGCGACTTCCGATGACGCCTTGCTCGAGAGCGATCGTTTCGAGGGCCGTGTTCGGATAGATCCGAACCCCGTTCGTCACGAACGCCACGTCGCGGGGCCCGGTGTGCTCGTGAAAGAAGTCGAGCGTCTCTCGTACGGTCTCGCGCGTCTCCCCGGGTCCCCCGACGAGGAAGATCCACAGCGTCGGCAGGCCTGCCTCGTGAACGTCCTTCGCCACCTGTTCGAGATGAGCGCGTGTGAAGCCCTTGCGCAGATTGCCGAGCACCGTGTCCGACGCGCTCTCGGCCGTCGATACGAGCGAATGGAACCCAGCCCGGCGCATGGCCGAGAGGAGCTTCGGCGTCGTCGCTACGGGGTTCATCCCGTTCCCGATGAACCGCACGGGAAGACGACGCTCGATGAGTTCGTTGCAGATGTCCATCGCGTGATGCGGTGGCGCGTTGAACGTACTGTCAACGAACTCGAAGTCGCGGGTTCCGGTCTTTCGATAGATCTCTTCGACCTCGTCGACGACCGACTTGCCGGAGCGAAAACGATAGCGACTCCCCTCGATGTTGACGTACGTGCAATAGACGCATTTGAGCGCGCACCCGCGCTTGGACTGCAGCGGATAGACGCCCTCGTAGCGCAAGTACGCATTCACGTCGACCCAACGGAAGACGCGTGGCAACGGCGAACTGTCGAGCACCGGCACGGGCGACGGAGCGTTGACGCGAACTCCCTCGGCGCCGGGCGTGCACACACCCGGAATGCCCGAGGGATCGGCGCCCGCTTCGAGCGCTTCGACAAAGCGGACGATCGCCACCTCACCGTCACCGGCGATCGCCCAGTCGGCACCGACGGTCTCGAGCACCGCGGCCGGCATCACCCCGACCGCCGAACCGCCGACGACGATCGGCGCTCGCGTGCGCTCGCGGCAAGCCGAGACCACCGCGCGGGCTTCGGGAAGAAAGTCCTTAGTCACGTAGAAGTCGCAGTTGTCCATATTGCGGCTTCCGACGCCCACGAGCCCCGGATCGAACACACCGACCCGTCGACGAACCGCGGCGAGTGGATCCCGCTCGAAGCACAGGTCGAGCACCTCCACCTCGTGCCCGGCCTCTTCGAGAGCCGTCGCGACGTACGCGATGCCGATCGGAAGCACGGGATACGGAACCCGCTCGCGATTGGCGCTGATCAGCAGGATGCGCATGACTCCCCCTACGCCGCCGGCGTTCGTAACGACCGAGCACCATCGCGGCGTTCTTCGATCCGAAGGCGATGCAGTTCGACATCGCGATGCGAACGTCACCCTGTCGACCCGTGTTGGGGACATAGTCGAGATCGCACTCGGGGTCGGGGTTCTCGTAGTTGACCGTCGGATGGATGAACGACTCGCGGATCGTCATGGCCGTGGCCGAGAGCCCCGCGGCACCGCTCGCACCCTGTGGATGACCGATCAGCGACTTCGTGGCGCTCGTCGCGACGGCCCGCGAGCTCCCGTTGAACGCGAGCTTGATCGCGCGCGTCTCGGTCTTGTCGTTGAGCGGCGTGGACGTACCGTGCAGGTTGATGTACTGCACGTCCTTCGGGCGTAGTCCCGCGTCGTCGAGCGCCAGCGTCATGGCGCGCGCCGACTCTTCGCCGTCCGGCATGATCTGGACGCGATGGAACGCGTCGCACGTCGCGCCGTATCCGAGCACTTCGGCGTAGATCGGTGCGCCGCGGTCGAGCGCCGTCTCGAGCTCCTCGAACAGGAGGACCCAGGCACCCTCCCCGATCACGAAGCCGTCGCGATCGCGATTGAACGGACGCGACGCGCGTTCCGGTGTCTCGTTGTAGCCCGTGCTCACACACTTCATGCGGCTGTAGCACGTCATGATGCCGGGCGTGATGCAGCAATCGGCGCCGCCCGTGAGAACCGACTTGGCACGACCGCTTCGAATCAGCTGGAATGCGTAGCCCATCGCGTCCGTCGCACTGGTGCAGCCGGTCGAGATCACCTGACTCAGTCCGCGCAGCTTCAGCGCGATCGACACTTCGCTCGAAAGCATGCCCACGAATGCCGACGACACGGCGAACGGGTAGCAACGCTCGTCCGTCTCACCGCGATGGAAGAGGCGATACTGATGCTCGGCGAACTCGATGCCGCCCGAGGACGTCCCGAGCACACACGCGACGTCGCGAGATTGTTCGACGCTCAGGGTATCGTAGTCGAGACCCGCTTCGTCGCAAGCCTCACGCGCCGCAGCGATCGTCATGATCGCGACACGTGGCAGTCGTCGCAGCTCCTTCGTCGGAACGATCTGATCGGGGTCCCATGCGTGCACCTCCGCGGCTACCTGCGAAGGGATCTCGGCCGCATCGAAGAGCCGAATGCGATCGATGCATGCGCGCCCCTCGCGCAGTCCGTTCCAGTAGGCTTCCTTCCCCACGCCGTAGGGGCTCACTGCACCGATACCCGTGATGACGACTCGCTTCATGATGCTGACCTCGAAAAGGGATTGCGTATCCGGAATCGAGGGAGCGCAATTGCAGCGGTCGTGCCGTTTCTTTCACGGTTTCCGCAAGTGAGATGCAAACCTACGCAACGAGGAGACTTGCGGCGGAAGGAATCGTGGATCGATCACCGGCAGCGCACATTCGACATTCCCCGCGTCGACAATCGCGCTTGGCAAGATCCGGGAAGCGTAGCGGCTCAGCGAAGCGTGACGCGAACGATCGCACCGCCCCCTTCGGGCGCCTCGATCGACAAGCTGCCACCGTTGCGTTCGGCGATCGTGTGGCACAGCGAGAGCCCGAGTCCGGTTCCCCGACCCGGCTCCTTCGTCGTGAAGAACGGCTCGAGAACCTTGGCTTCGGTCCCCGGATCGAACCCCGTTCCGTTGTCACGACAGGCGAGCTCGAGCGCGCCTGCGTCCCGGTGCAGCGTCCACGAGACCTTCCCGATCGGGCCGCCGGTCGAAGTGCCGCTCGACTCGTCGTCGCCCCCATGCGCGCGCGCGCGGACCGCGTCGATCGCGTTGCGCGTGATGTTGAAGACGAGTTGCTGAACGTCCGTCGCGTCCACGGGGAACACGAGCGGCTCGTCGCCGCGCAGGCACTCCACCTCGATCCCGGCTGCGTCCTTGCTCACGCGGATCAGCTCCAGCGTCTCGTCGACGAGGACTCCCACGTCCCGGGCCTCCTTCTTCCCCGACGGCTTGCGTCGCGAGAAGTCGAGCAGGTTGCCGGTGATGTTCTTCACCCGCAACGCCTCGCTCTCGATCCGCTTCACGTAGTCGGCCATACCTTCGAGGTCGAGCGGCTTGCCGTCCTCTCGATGCTCGTGGACACGCTGGCGGAGCCCCTGCGCGCACATCGAAATCGTCGCGAGCGGATTGTTGACCTCGTGAGCCAGGCCGGCCGCGAGCGTTCCGAGGCCCGCGAGCTTCTCACGCGCGATGAGCTCGTCGGTGCGCCGCTTCACCTCGCGCTCGAGATGCGACGACAGATCGTAGAGCTGCGAGTTGCGGTCCATCAGATCGAGCGTCTGTCGATGGATGAAGCGATCCGCGCGCAGCACGATCCCGAGCAGCACGAGGAACATCGCGAGCCCGCCCGCCCCGACCATCATCGCTACGTTGCGCTGCGCCCGCGCCACTTCGTGCTCGAGCGCGTCGATGTTCTGGTAGGTTTCGATGACGTTGCTGATCGGACGGCCCTCTCCCTCGGATTCGCCGAGCGATCGAACGGGCACGTAGGTCTCGAGCAGCGACATCCGCGCCGTCGGTTGGATGTCGAGCGGCGTGCCGCGCGGCCGGATCGCCGACGCCACTCGGCCACGCGCCGCCTCCCAAAAGAGGTCGTTGGATTCGGGAGCGCGGAATCCGACGTGCTCGCGAATCGTCGAATAGACGATGTTCCCGTCGATGTCGAAAACGTAGAGACTCGGAATGTCGAAGCTGTCGATGACGTTGCGCACGACGGCGTCGAGCTGCGCGTACTGTTCGTCGTTCGTGAGGTCGATGGGCACGCCGGCCTCGAGCGCCGGTCGGATGAAGTGATGCTGGACGTCTTTCTGTACGTGTTGCGTGACACGGATCGCGTGATTCCTCGCCTCGTCGAGAAGGTCGCGACGTACGACTTCCGATGAGAGTCGCACCGTGACCAACGACACCACGACGGTCGTCACGAAGCTCGAAACGACGAAGTACCGCATGAGCGGAAACTCACTCTTGCGACGCGGCATCGACGACCTCCCGAGGGTCCGCTGCGTAGAGCGCGACTCGCGCACCGAAGGCGCCGAGGTCGCGTGAGCGGCTGACCGTGAAGCGCGGCTCGACGGGAAGCGCGCTCGCGCCCTCGATCGAACCGCAGATCCAGACCCTGCGCGGAGCGACCGGAAGGCTCGCGCAATCGCCGCGTACTTCGTCGAGCGTTCGCGCGACCGCCACGCTCCAATCCGGACCGACGCGCGTGAAGTACGCTCGCTCTCCACTCACGTAGACGCGATCCAACAACGGATCGAAGCGCTCGTCCGTCTCGAGTCGGAGCGCCGCCTCGAGAGCCGGGGGCTGCGACGATCGGTAGCGGATCCCGAACGAAAGATCCGTCGAGATCCACACCGCGACCAGAACGCCCGCCCCGCCCATCGCCGCGTATCGCGCGAGGCACGGCCCAGGCCCGAGCGTGAGCTTTCGGTCGATTCCGAAAGGGGCCAACGCCCGCCCCGTCGCGGCGCCTGCCCACGCCGCGACGATCATCGCCAGCGCGAGCGCGTGCCGAGCGTTCTCGGGGTTCTGCGCGACGAGAATCCACGCGCCGTAGGCCATCGAACCGAGGACGACGGGGAATCGGTTCGAGTCGACGGCATGCAACGAAAGCGCTCCGTAGGCCTCGAGCCGCCCATCGCGCTCGGCTCTCGAACGCATGCGCCCGAGCAGAATCGCGACGCACCCGACCGCGGCCGGAAGGACGATCGGCGTGAGAAGCCATGTCCCCGCGACCCTGCGCCAACGCGAGGATCCGGCGTCAAGAGGCGCGCTCCACGAGGTCCCTCCCCAACTCCCGAAGTGTCCCGTCACGAACAGCATGCCTTCGTGCGCGTAGGCGGCAGGGCCGACGACCGCGAGCGTCGGCAGCAGCCAAATCGCGACGCCCGCCCCGAACGCGGGGATCGCTCGTTTGCGGATCGAAGGAGCGACGAGGGCCGCCGCCCACGCGAACGCCGAAGGACGGAACCCGAGCCCGAGCCCGAGGAGCAAGCCCGCCGCCGCACCGCGGCCGCGAACCGCGAAGGCGCCCGCTGCAAAGAGGAAGCTCGCGAACCCCATGTCGGTTCCCACGCGCACCGACGACGCCACGGCAAACGGAAGGAGCGCGACGGCGACGCCGGCGCCCCAGGCACTCGCGCGATCCCGAAACGCCGCCGACGCGGCGGCCGCCGCGATCGCGCCCGCCACCGCCCCGAGGACCGCCAGCGCCGGCCCCGGTGCAAGCGGCATCGTCCGCGCCATCGCGATGGCGAGCGGATACCCCGGAAACTGCGGTGCGAACTCCGACAAGTCGAATCGCTCGACTCCGCGAACCAGACGAATCGAATCGGGAGTGTCGGGCGCCCCCGTCACGAACGGGATCCGCAGCACGAGAGCGATCGAGAACACCGCGAGGGCGATCGCGAACGAAGAACGATCCTCGACGTCGCGAAGAAACCATCGACGCATCGCAGTCCCCAGCGAACGACCCATCAGAAGTGCACCTCGAACTGTGCGAGGAATCCGTCGTTGCGGATCTCCTCGAAGCGCTCGTCCGCGAACAGGTACTCGAGCTTCAACCGCATGTGCTCTTGCGGCACCCAGTTCAAGCCGACCGCGGTGCGCCTCACGTCGCGGAAGTCGCGCACTTCGGAGTTCTCGTCGAGCCAATCGAACCGTACGACGGCTTCGATCGCACGGAGCCACGGTCGATCGAACGGGAAGCGGTGGTACCCCTCGACGTACCACCCCTTGCGACGGAAGTCCCCACCCGCCGCCGCCGACTGCTCGACCGGGCCCTCGAGATACTCGACGCGGACGCGACGCAGCGCGTCCCCGATCACGACGTCGCCACCGAGCAACGCGAGCCGGCCCTTGCCCTCGCGCTCGTCGAACGAACCGCGTAGCGCGGAAACGCCGACCTCGAGCCCCGGCACGAGTCGGAAGCCAAGCCGCGCGGTTCCCTGCGGTTCGTCGGTCCCGTCGACGATCGAGTCGGGTCGATCGTCTCGATCGGGGCCGTGCAACGCGCGCGTAAGCGCCGCTTCGGCACGGATGCGGAACCCGTCCTCCTCGAACTCGTGCGCCGCGTCGACGAATACACCGAAGTCGGAGTACGAACCCGGGAAGATACGCCGAAACGGCGAAGGTCGATCGACGAGCGGGTTCGTCGTCGACGAGTAGTAGAAGCGCTCCACGCCGAACGGCACGTAGTTGACGCCGAAGTCCACCGACCCGCCGATCTCGGGAACGTCGAGCTCGAGCAGCATCTGATCGACGTCGATCTCGCCGTCCTGCCCTTCGTATTCGATCTCGACGACGGCCCGAAGCCGCGGGACGAGCGAGTACGACAGATAGATCGCAGGGTTCAGCACGTCGATGAAGTCGCGATCGAAGCCGTCGACGTTGCTCCGGCTCTCGAAGAAACCCACGGTCACGTCGAAGCGTCCGTGCACTTCCAACGGGGATTCCGCGGGGGCCGCGGGCAGATCCTCGAGCTGGAAGTACGGGTTGACGGGCACCGGCTCTTCGCGATCGGACTGCGACGTCGAATCGGCAGGCGGATCCTCACCTGCCCATGCCGACGATGCGATCGCCCACGCGACGGCGATCCCGAGCGCGACGTGCAGCACGCCGCCGCGCCTTCTTCGGATGTCGAGTGCACCGGCAAGGCTCGCGATTCGCTTCATCCTCGCCCCCCGCGCTTCTCGTTCTCGCCGCTCCCGTCGCTCGGCTTCGACGGCTTCTTCTTCGGATCGGGCCAGACGAAGTCGGGGTACACTTCGTGCAGTCGGCGTTCGATCCCGCGCGCGAGGTTCGCGAACGCATCGGGATCGCTCTTCTTGCCGCCGACGCCGAACAAGCCGGGCGATCCGATCGTCTCGCGCATCTCGCGCAACGCGGCCGAGATCTCGCGATGCCGCGTCTTCTCTTCGGCGCGATCCGCACGCCGCACGGCATGCGAGAGGATCTCGTCGTAGTAGAACCGCGCGCTGTCGAGGCGCGCGCGCGCATTCACGGTGTTCGCGAGCTTCTCGCGCTCGTTCCAGTGGAACTTCTGCCGCATCGCCTGGAAGACGAGGTGCGTGATCGCGTACGCGATCCGAGTCGGATTCTCGCTCGCGACGGCTTCATCGAGCACCGCTTCGAGATCGACTCCGACGTCTCGCTTCAGCTCGTCCACTTGCCACTCGAGCGAATCGACGGCTTTGCGAACGCCTCGGAAGTCGCGCTCGCGCGCGAGCGCGATCACCTTCTTCGCGCCGAGCAGAAGCGGGTCTTCCTCCTTGACGTAACCGTAGGTCTGCGCGTCCGAACGCGGACACGCACCGGCCGCGACGAACGTCCCGACGAGGCACACGAGAGTGACGCGAACCAGAGCTCGAACTCGCGATTCCCGATTCACGCGCGAACCTCGCCTTCTCGAAGACCGCCCGCGATCCTGCTCGACGCCGGTACCTCGCGGATCGAGTCGTTCGTCATGCTCACGTCTTCGAGCAACGAGCGCGCCTCCAGCGGAATCGGTCGCGGATCGTCCCCGATCTCGCACATCGGTTCGCGTCCCTCCATTTCATGGGCGGCGTTCACGGCATCGGCAATCACGCGATCGAAGAATCGATACGAGAACTCGCCCTGACGCCCCGTCGAGCGTAGATTCGGCCAGCCTCGCAGCCAGTCGAGTACGCGGCGTGCCGCGTCACGAGCGCCGTGCCGGTACACCGGATACGCATACGACTCGCGGGTCTCGAAAGCCACCACGGGATCCGGCAAGTCGCATCCGTCGCGTCGAAGCAGCGCGAGAGCACGGTCGATCGGCGCCTCGCCGCACTCGCTTTCGCACGGCGCGGAGTCGCCTCGCGCACCCGTCGCCGAGTCGGCATCGAGAGGCTCCTCGACCTGGATCGAGCCGCAGCCGGACGGCACCATGGCCGCACTGCGCGCCGCGGGGATCTGCACGCGCGTGGCACGCGTCGACGGATCGGGCTGGTAGATCCACGTCGCGTCGAGCGGCACTTCGCGATCGAAGC
>JAUIME010000082.1 GCA_030433195.1 bacterium | reverse complement strand
TCGAGTCGGGCGCTTCGCTTGTCTGTGATTGCTTGCTTCTCCTCGTCGGTCCGGTAGTCGACGACGAAGAAGTCGTCGTAGCGTCGCAGCACGAGGTCTTCGTCGATCGCGCCGAGGAGCACACGGATGGCCGTCGCGGCGGAGACGCCGGTGAGCGAGAGCGCGACCGGTTCTTCGAGCGCCGAGACCGTCGACGACATCAACGCAATCCGGACCCCGAGCAAGTTCGCGATCTGGTCGAGGGTCTCGTGAGCCGGCGTGGGTTCGGGAGAGGCGTCCGTCGTGATCCGCGTCGCGAGAGGGTCGGGCGGGTCGGCGAGCTTCACGCTGACGGGTTCGTTCCCGTCGCGTGGCGTATGGGCGATGAGCGGCAGCGCGGCGATCAGCGTGCCGACGACACCGACCGCGCTCCAAGCGGCGATGCGAGTGAAACCGAGTCGAGCGAGCATGGAAGTTCTCCTTTCGGGATACGGGAACCGAGGCGTAACGCTGCGAGGCGGTGTGCGTGTCGCGAAAAATCGTGCGCGAACGGCGACGGCCTCGTGAGTCACGCGTCCAACGTCACGGCGCGGCGGTGGCGCCGGTCGAATCGTCGGTCGCCGGGATCCACACGCGCTGGAGGAACGTGTAGAGGATGCGGGCGGTGAGGCCCCAGATGTAGGGCATGGTGCGGGGGCCGCGGCGGGTTTGGAGCTCGTGGCCGCGACCGCGTGGGGGGATGGTGCCCGCGACGCGGTAGGCGTGCGGGTCGATCTCGAAGCCGGCGTCGATCGGGAGGTTCCACGCGTCGTCGACGGGCGGGATGGCGCGGTACTCGGCGACGAGGGTCTCGAGCGGGATCTCGAGGGCGGCTTCGGCTTCGCCGGGTTGCGGTGTCCAGGGTTGCGGTGTCGGCAAAAACGCGACGTGGACGAGCACGCGGAAGCGACTCACGACGGTGTTGAACTCGCCGAGGCAGCCGAGGTAGGTGACGTTGTGGGCGAGGCCGAGCTCTTCGCGCGTTTCGCGCATTGCGGTGTCGCGGGAGTCAGCGTCGACGTCTTCGGGGCGCCCGCCCGGGAGGCCGAACTGCCCGCCGTGCCGGCCGCGATCGGTGCGGATGATGCCGAGGAGATGCGGGTGCGGCGCGACTTCGTCCGACATGTCGGCGCGTCCCGGTGCGGTGCGCTCGACGATCGGCAGCAGCACCGAAGCGGTGCGATCCCCGGGACGCGACGGTTGGCGGATCTCGACCGGCTCGAGGGTGCGCGCGACGCGGTCGAGCCAGGCGGGTCGGGGCGGCGGATCGGCGGATTCCATGGGGGGAGTCTAGCTTGGTCGGCGTGCTTGCCGACGCGTCACGCCTCTTTGTACGGTCTCGCAGAGTCGCGACGCGAAGAGCCCGTTCGGGCGCCGCGCCGCCGACACGACTGACCGCTTCGGGCCGGCGCCGGGATCCACTTCGTGCCGCGGGCCCGCGACGCGCGTCCCTCCGGACGCGACGGCCCTACCACGAGGAGGAAACCATGGCTTCGATCACGCTCAAGGGGAATCCCGTCAACACGAAGGGCGATCTGCCCGCGGTCGGCTCGGCCGCCCCCGACTTCAAGCTCACGCGCACGGATCTCTCCGACGTTTCGCTCGAGACGTTCGCGGGCAAGAAGAAGATCCTGTCGATCTTCCCGAGCGTCGATACGCCCGTGTGCGCGACGTCGGTGCGCACGTTCAATGAGAAGGCGTCGAGCGCCGGCGCCGTCGTGCTCAACATCTCCGCCGACTTGCCGTTCGCGCTCAAGCGATTCTGCGCCGCGGAAGGCATCGAGAACGTCGAGGCCTTGTCGGCGTTCCGTTCGACGTTCGGTGACGACTACGGCATCGTGATGACCGACTCGCCGCTCGCGGGTCTGTGCGGCCGCGCGATCGTCGTGCTCGATGCGGACAACAAGGTCGTCTACACCGAGCTCGTTCCCGAGATCGCGCAGGAGCCGAACTACGACGCGGCGATCGCTGCGGTCTAGGGTTTGACGACGCGCCGCGAGCCGTCACCGGACGATGCGTCCGATCGGAGAGCTCCCGAAACCGGGGCGCTTCGGTCGGACGTGGATCCGCGTCCTCGAACGCTGCTCGAGCGGGCCGTCGAAGCGTGGGTGACGCGCGCCGCGCGAAAGCCGTGGTTCACGCTCGCGGCGCTGGCATTCGTCACGGTGCTCGCGGCCGTCGGCTTGACGCGCCTTCGCTTCGAGACGGGCGTACTCGATTGGCTGCCCGCCGGACATCCGAACGTCCAGGCTTTCGGTCGACTGCTCGAGCGCCTCGATGGCATCACCAATCAAGAGCTCTTGTGGGTCGAGCTCGACGACGCGAAAGCGGCCGCGGCCGGCGTCGACACGATCCACGATCCCGACGCGGTGCGTGCCCAGGCCGAGCTCATCGATTTCGTGCGCGAGCGCGTGCCGCGCGTACGGCACGTCTTCGGCCTTCCGCATTGGTTCGCGCTCGTCGATCGCGCGACGCGCGGCGCGGCGTCGGACGCCGAGGCGGAGCTGCGGTTGCCCGCGACCGACGCCGAGTTCCGATTCGCGTGGCAGGCGATCTGGACCACGAATCAGACGCTCGTCGGGCCGACGATCTCGAAGGACGAGCGCGGTACCTACGTCGGGCTCGTCATCGAGGGAAGCCCGCTGTCGCGCCCCGCGCGCGAGGTCGGCGCCGAGATCGAGGCCGCGGTCGCGGCGTATCGAAGCGATCCGAATCGCACGTACGACCTGTTTCGCGACGACTTGCTGGTTCCCGTCGGTCTCGCGTCCGGGACGTCGCTCATCGACCGGACGCTTCGCGCGGATCTCGCTCGACTCGTGCCGCTCGCGATCGCGATCATCGTCGCGTCGCTCGTCATCGCGTTCCGGCGGCCGGTCGTCGCGGGGGCGGGGCTCGTGCAGGTGCTCGTCGGAGTCGTGTGGACGTACGGCGCGATGGGGTTCGCCGACGTGCCGCTCAACGTCGTGAACATCGCGCTCGTGCCGCTCGCGCTCGGTTGCGGGGTCGACTACGCGATCCATTTCTTGAACGAGTACGGGCAGCGTCGCGACGGCGGAGAGACAACGCGCCTCGACGCGCTCGGCGACGCCGCGCGCGCCAGCGGCGTCGGCATCGTGCTCACGACGCTCACCACGTCGGCCGGTCTGTTGTCGCTCGTGCTCGCGGACATCCCGGGGATGGTGCAGCTCGGCGTGTTCGCGGCGTTCGGCATGATCGTGCTCGCGATGTTGTCGCTCACGTTCTTGCCGGCCGTGCTCGCGTTGCAGGCGCCGCGAGCGACGGCGCCGCGGCTTCCCGAAAGCGCGCCGATCGGCCGTGCGATGGAGGCCGTCGCGCGTCGTCCACGGCTCGCGTATGCGCTGTTCGCGATCGTGACGCTCGCCGCCGCGTTCGCGACCGGCGAATCGAGCACGATGCTCGATCCCGTGCGTGGCAACTTCCGTCCCGACGAACCCGTGATGCGCACGGTCGATCGCATGCAGCAACAAGCGGGCGGCGCGTTCCCCGATTTCGTGATCGTCGAAGGCGATCTCGCCGATTCGCGAACGGTCGCCGCGATGCGCCGACTCGACAAGCGATTGTCGGAATCAGCGGAGCTCTCGGGTGCGGTCGCGTCGGGTTCGTGGGTCGACGCGCTCGCGGCGTACGAGCTCTTGCGCGACGGCAGCATGGCCGCGATCCCGAAGTGGCTCGGCGCCAAAGGCGACCCGATCGCCGTGCTCCCCGACGATGCGGCGAGTCTCGCCGATTCGATGCGCGGCATGGCTGCCGACGTCGGCTGGCGTCCCGTCTCGGACTTGTTCTACGCGGGGACCGACATCGGCGTCGCGATCCTCATGGTGCGCGACACGGCGTTCGAGGATCTCGACGGCGCCGAACGGTTCTGGGACGAGCTGTCGCAGATCGTCGACGAAGAGAACGCCGCGAACGCGAGCGCCGACGGCGACCTCGCCGCGCCGATCCGCTTTTCGTTCCTCGGGTATCGCACGATGGCGTATCTGTTCTTCGCCGAAAGCGTGCGTTGGCTGCGCGTGTTGTTCGCGACGTCGTTCGTCGCCGCGCTGGTGTTGATCGCGATCTTCCTGCGTGAGCGGCGTGCGCTCCTCGCCATCGGTTCGCTCATGCTGGCGACCGGAGTCTGGTGGCTCGGGCTGTTGCGCCTGGCCGACATTCACGTGTCGATCTTCTTGCTGTTCCCGCTCATCTTCGTGATCAGCATCGGATCGGACTACGGGCTGCATCTGTGCTGGCGTTTGTCGCGCGGCGAACCGCGCACCGAGGTGTGGCGGACGACCGGACGGGCGATCTCGTTCTCGGCCGTGACCGACGGAGCGGTGTTCGCGTTGTTCGTCACGGTGGGGCTCTTGTCCGCATCTCACGTGATGGCGGCGGTCGTGTTCGCGGTTGTCGCGGTGTTCGCGGCGACCGTCCTCTTGGTGCCCGCGGCATACGGAAAGAGTCGGTCGAAAAGTTGACGACTTCGCCATCTTCGTCCGTCGTCCGAGATTACAGAAGTTCGCCCCGGAGCCCCCATATTTAGTGGTTGACCTCGTACAGTGTATCGATATATTCGACAATCCGGCTCACGAGCGGCGGGCGGCCGCGTTGGCGCGCTTCGAAGTCCACGTTCTTGGCGACCTGCGTTTTGGGCGACCTGCGTACGGGGCCGGACGGCGAAACGGCACAGGTTGGCGGGTCGAGTCACCGAAACATCATCGACTCACCCGTAACATCACTTCGCGTAGGGTTTTGGGGTGAAAGCACCGAAATTGGAGGTGCTCGCGGTCTGTCCCGACTTTCCGCGATTCTCCAGCGCCCGCCACGCCGCGAGCCGAGTGGGATGTTTCTGAAACGAGAGATCGGCCGGGGGAATCGCCGCTGGGCGGTGGCGCTCCCCGCGCTTTGGACCGGATTCACGAGCGGGAGGGAAGACATGCTGGATATGCAGCAGACGATCGCGGTGCGCAAACGCGATGGTCGCGTGGTGGGCTTCGAGGCGGGACTGATCCAGACGGCGATCGAGAAGGCGTTCCTGGCGGACGCCGGAGTCGAGACTTCGACGCCCGTCGATCCCGAGCTCGGAGAGGAGATTCGCCGAATCCTCGACGCCGTCGTCGAGGAAGTCCTTCCCGAGGTTCGTCGTGGCGGGGACGCCGCGGGAGGGAGCGAAAGCGGGAGCATCGATGTCGAGTCGATCCAGGATTGTGTGGAACGGCAGCTCATGCGCAACGGTCACTACGCCGTCGCGCGCCGTTACATCGTGTATCGCGAAGAGCACGCGCGCGTCCGAACGCTACAGCGCCAAGAGGCCGGACTCGAAGGTGTCGACGACGCGGTGCCGTTCCATGTCGATCGTGGTGGGCACAAGGAGGCACTCGACGTCAGCCGCCTTCGGGCAAGTCTCTTCCACGCGTGTCGCGGACTCGAAGCCGAGTGCGACCCCGAGAAGTTGCTGCAGGAAGTCCAGCGTCAGCTGTACGACGGAATCACTCCGGAGGAGATCGCGCGTGCCCTGATCCTGGCGGCGCGGTCGCGGATCGAACGTGATCCGTCCTACGACACCGTCGCCGGTAGGCTCATCCTCGCCGTGATGTATCGCGAAGCGCTCGGGCGGGCCGCCACCGGAGAGGATCTCGTTGCGTTGTACCGAGAGCGGTTCGCTCCGTTCGTCGAGGAGGGGATCGCCGCGGAGCGCCTCGACCCGAAGCTGCGCGAGTTCGACCTCGCACGGCTCGCCGACGCGCTCCTGCCGGATCGAGACGGTCTGTTCCCGTATCTCGGGCTGCAGACCGTCTACGATCGTTATCTGCTGCACATCGGCCCGCGCCGCATCGAGGCGCCGCAGTTCTTCTTCATGCGTGTGGCGATGGGACTCGCGCTGCGCGAAGGCGGCGACAAGAACGACCGCGCGATCGAGTTCTACGAGACGCTCTCGTCGCTGCGGTTCATGTCGGCGACGCCGACGCTCTTCAACTCGGGGACGTGCCACCCGCAGTTGAGCTCGTGCTACCTCACGACGGTCATGGACGACCTCGACCACATCTTCAAGAGCGTCTCCGACAACGCGAAGCTCTCGAAGTGGGCGGGCGGTCTCGGCAACGATTGGACGAACATCCGCGCCACCAACGCCTACATCCAGGGCACGAACGGTCAGAGCCAGGGCATCATTCCGTTCTTGAAGGTGGTGAACGACACGGCCGTCGCCGTGAACCAGGGCGGCAAGCGCAAGGGCGCGGTGTGCGCGTACCTCGAAACGTGGCACCTCGACCTCGAAGAGTTCCTCGACCTGCGCAAGAACACGGGCGACGATCGACGGCGTGCGCACGACATGCACACCGCGCACTGGATCCCCGACCTCTTCATGAAGCGCGTCGAGTCGGGCGGTGAGTGGACGCTGTTCAGCCCCGACGAAGTGCCCGATCTGCACGACCTCTACGGTCAGGCGTTCGAGCGCGCGTACGAAGAGTACGAGCGCAAGGCCGACGCGGGCGAGATGAAGCTGTTCCGCCGTGTCCCGGCGATGGACCTGTGGCGCAAGATGCTCACGCGCCTCTTCGAAACGGGCCATCCGTGGATCACGTTCAAGGATCCGTCCAACGTGCGTTCGCCGCAGGATCACACGGGCGTCGTGCACTCGAGCAACCTCTGCACCGAGATCCTGCTCAACACGAGCGAGGACGAGACCGCGGTCTGCAACCTCGGCTCGATCAACCTCGGGCGCCACATGAAGGACGGCGAGCTCGATCTCGAGCAGCTCGAGTCGACCGTGAACACCGCGGTGCGCATGCTCGACAACGTGATCGACATCAACTACTACCCGACGCCCGAAGCGCGCCGCGCGAACCAGCGCCACCGTCCGATCGGGCTCGGTCTCATGGGCTTCCAGGATGCGCTCGTCGCGGCCGGGATCCCGTTCGCGAGTGACGAAGCCGTCGAGTTCGCCGATCGCAGCATGGAGGCGATCTCACACTTCGCGATCCGCCGCTCGAGCGAGCTCGCGAAGGAGCGCGGTCCGTACCCGAGCTACGAAGGCTCGAAGTGGGATCGCGGCCTGTTGCCGATCGACACGATCGCCGAGCTCGATCGCGAGCGCGGCGTGACCGTCGACATGAACCGCGACGAGTCGATGGACTGGGCGCCGGTGCGCGAGCACGTGAAGGCGCACGGCATGCGCAACAGCAACGTCATGGCGATCGCGCCCACGGCGACGATCTCGACGATCGTCGGCGCGTCACAGTCGATCGAGCCGATGTACAAGCATCTGTTCGTGAAGAGCAACCTGTCGGGCGAGTTCACGCAGGTGAACCGTGGCCTCGTGCAGGAGCTCAAGTCGCGCGGCATGTGGGACCGCGACATGCTCGACGCGATCAAGTACTACGACGGCGCGCTCGGCGATATCGATCGCGTGCCGGAAGAAGTGAAGGCGATGTTCCCGACGTCCTTCGAAGTCGAGCCGCAGTGGATCATCGAGAGTGCGAGCCGACGTCAGAAGTGGATCGACATGGGAATGTCGCTGAACCTCTACCTCGAGAACCCGAGCGGCCGCAAGCTGCACGACATGTATCTGCTCGCGTGGCGCAAGGGCCTCAAGACGACGTACTACCTGCGCACGTTGGCGGCGACCCAGGTCGAGAAATCGACCGTCGACGTCAACAAGTTCGGCATCCAGCCGCGCTGGATGAAGAACAAGAGCGCTTCGGGCGACGTCGCCTTGAATCGCGGCGCATCGACCGACGGCATCGCGCTCTCGGGTGCGGCCATCGAGAAGCCCGCCGGCGAGAACGGCGCGTCGTGCTCGCTGGACGATCCCGAGTGCGAGGCGTGCCAGTAGTCGACCCAGTAGTCGACCCAGTAGTCGACGGTCGGTAGGTGTCGCTGCTGGAAAGTCGAGGGGCCCGCGTCGGCGCGCGGGCACCTCGACGGCGATCCCCCGATCGAGACGATCCATAGAACCCGACACGATGACAGTGTGGACCGGACGAGCCCGGCGTGCTCGTCCCAGACGACGAGCGAGGAGTCGAGATGACGATTTGGACGCAAGGCGATGCGGAGCGAACCCGAGACGAAGCGGCGATGGCGGACGTGCGCGTGCCGGTCGAAGCGGCGGCGGATCCGGCCGCGAACCACGAGAATGAACAAGTCGACGCGAAGACCGCGCGGCAGCACGCCGAGCGCTTCAAGGCCGCGGACAAGCGTCTGATCAACTGCACGCAGGTCGACGTCAACCAGCTCATGCCGCTCAAGTACCACTGGGCCTGGGAGCACTACGTCAACGGGTGCGCCAACCACTGGATGCCGAGCGAAGTCCCGATGACCAAGGACATCGAGACGTGGCGAGCCGACAAGCTCACGGCCGCCGAGCGTCGCGTCATCATGCGTAACCTCGGCTTCTTCGCCACGGCCGAGAGCCTCGTCGGCAACAACCTCGTCCTCGCCATCTTCAAGCACGTCACCAACGCCGAATGCCGTCAGTACCTCTTGCGCCAAGCGTTCGAAGAAGCCGTCCACTCGCACACGTTCCTCTACGTCGTCGACAGCCTCGGTCTCGACGAGGGTGAGGTCTTCAACATGTATCGCGAGATTCCGTCGATCGCGCGCAAGGACGCGTTCGAGATGGAGTTCACGCGTGAAGTCCTCGATCCCGACTTCACGACCGATACGCAGGAAGGCGCGCAGGCGTTCTTGAAGAACCTCATCGGCTACTACATCGTGATGGAAGGCATCTTCTTCTACACGGGCTTCGTCATGGTGCTCTCGTTCCACCGCCGCAATCTCATGACCGGCATTGGCGAGCAGTTCCAGTACATCATGCGCGACGAAACGATCCACCTGAACTTCGGCATCGACCTCATCAACGGCATCAAGGCCGAGAACCCGCACCTGTGGACGCAAGAGTTCCAAGACGACATGGTGCGCCGCGTCCGCGAAGCCGTCGAGCTCGAAGTCGCCTACGCCCGCGACTGCCTCCCCAACGGCATCCTCGGCCTCAACGCCGACCTCTTCCGCGACTACGTCCAACACATCGCCGACCGCCGCCTCGAGCGCATCGGCCTCCCGTCCCAGTACGGCTCGAAGAACCCCTTCCCCTGGATGAGCGAAACCATGGACCTCGCCAAGGAGAAGAACTTCTTCGAAACCCGCGTCACGGAGTACCAGTCCGGCGCGACGCTGAGCTGGGATTGAGGGGAAGCGCAGCGTTTGAGTGACTGCAGTGCCTCAGTGAATACAAGGACCGCAGCGGCGCGTACGCGAGCCGCTGCGGTCTTTTTCCGTGTCAGCGTCCCGGCACGACGCGAAACCGCTGGTTCCCACGGATTCGGTACGTCTCGAAGTCGTCGTGGTCGACGGTGAAGACCGTGCGGAGAGATTCGCGCTGAGCGAGTCGGACGAGGGTCGCGTCGGCGTAGTCCATCGGCCGGTCGTGATACCGTTTCATGAGCCGTTCGATCTCGAGTGTGTCGTCGTCGGCGATCGGAAGGACGACGAACGCACCGGATCGGAGCAGCTGCCAGGCTTGGTCGACGTCGCGCGAACGACTGCCGAGAAGGTGAAAGAACTCGGCAAGGACTGCCGACGTCGTCGCGAGTGGCAGCCGCAGTTCGGAGAAGGCGGCCGCGCAGCGCGCATGCCACTCGTCGTCACGGTCGAGGAGCGCGATCAATGCGCCCGTGTCAACCAGGCCCGCGGCGTCCATGCTTCTTCCGAATGATGTCCTTGACGCGCTCTGCGGCCTCCTCGGCCCGTTTGGGACTCTCACCTCGAATCGACCCGACGTACTTCATGGCTCTTTCGCGTACGACCTTCTGCTCGTCGGTGGTGTCGGACCGATACTCGTGATCCAGCCAACCTCGGACGATCCGTGAAAGGAGCGACGAGATGCTCGTTCTCTCGGTGCGTGCCGCGTGCTCGAGCTCACTCTTGAGCGCCGGGTCGAGGCGCCAGCTGTAGACTTCGGATCTCTTCATTACGACCTCCGATGTACTACAGTGTAGTGCATCGAGCTCGTGTTGCAAGCATTCCGCCGGCCTCAGTTGCGAGAGGCGCCAAGGTCGACGTTACCGTCAAGCCCGGCAGTGGCTTGTGTCGATCTTGGAAAGATGATGCTGAGACGGGCAATCGGCCGGCTTCTCGTCTGGACAGGGCGGCTTCCCGGGGGTCTCTGGTGCTCCCGCCGGCTCTACGATCTGGCGACGTTCGTCGCGGCGCTCATGCTGCGGGGCCGTGGTGTGCTCGCCGTGTACGTGCGTGGGTCGGTGGCGCGGGGAAACGCGACGCCGGGCCTCAGCGACATCGATCTGCATGTCATCACGGACGATCTCGATGGCGACGACGGGAGCGATCTCACGCGGCGGATCACCGAGCAGTGTCGGCGGGTCGAGCGGGTGTTGCCGATGGCGCACGCTTTCGTGAATGCGCGCACGGACAACGATGCCGCGATTCGAGCGGGCGCGCTCTACTACGCGAATCCACGGATCGAGTGGAAGCGATGTCTCGGCCAGGACGTGCTACCGGACGTGACCACGCCTCCCGAGCGGTTGGTCGTGAGCCAGACGCGGTTGCTCCTTCGGAGGTTCTTCGGAATCCAAAAGCGGCTCTTCGCGGTCGACCCCGCGCGGTCGCGACGCGTGCTCAAGAAGGTGAACCCCAATCTCTTGCTCGATGGCGGCCATCTGCTGCATTTCTTGCGGCAGGGACACGTGGCGCCCGTCGACGCGTCGGTTCGTGATCTCGCCCGCTCACTCGACGATCCCGACTTCGATGCACTCGTGCGTCTCGATGAAGAGGTCCGCCGATGCGGCCATCACGTCGACGCCGCCGAGTACTTCGGCAAGATGTTCGACGCGCTCTGGGGGTTGAACCGCTCGGCATTCGCGACGATCGACACGGCGGCGGTCGCGGCGGCGAGTCCGACGTTCGAGGTGCAGGAGAGTGTGAGGTCGATCTCCTGTGCGACGCGGGCCGTCGTGCGCGCTTCGCTCGAGCCGGTTGTCGATCGCCTTCGGACGGCGACCGAAGACTTCGAGAGGGCGATCGTCCTGAGCTCGATTCCCGTCCGAAACTACGGCCACAAGCTCTATCTCGTCGTCCCCGACGACATGCCGATCGATCGAGTGAAGCGGCTCCGAGCGATCGTCCACGCGTCGCTTCGCGAGGATCGCACGGTCTTCCCGAGCGCGTACTTCTCGACCTATCCGGCTCCGCTCCTCGTCTCGGAATCGATGTTCCGAGGTGCAGCGATCGGGCAGAGCTGCGGCTTCGAACCGGCGTACGTCCGCAGGCACGGAATCGTCTTCGCGAACTCGCTCGGCCGCGTGGCGTGCGAGATGGACGAGACCGCGTCGCTCGCCTCGGTGCTCACCGAAGGGTACACGCACCTGGGTTTCGCGCGACGTCGGCGAGATCTCCTCGGGGCCGGACCGAAACTCTCGACCGATCTGCTCGACTACGTGACAGGTACGGTGCCGGCGCTTCGTCTCTTGTTGGGCCAGGGAATCGTCGTCACGACGCCGGCGGAAGCCTGTGCGGAGTACGAGGCGCGGATCGGCGGCGACTATGCGCGGACGCTTGCGAGCCTGAACGAGGCGTGGATCGGCGCGGACTCCGTAACGCTCCAGCACGACGAACTCATGGCGTGGTACCGCACTCACTTCGCAGGGATCCAGCGTGAAGCGACGACGATCACACGGCTTCTGCTCGACCGTTGGGACCCGAAGTCGTGCGGCGCGAGATCGACGGGGTCAAATCTCGGCCGCACTCCGAGTCTCGTGAGAGCGTGACAGTCGTTCGCGTCTACGCCGGCAAGTCCCACACCAACACGTCCGCGGTTTCGCCGGCTTCACTCGCGCCGACGACGCGCAACTCGCTCTCGTCGCGGATCGCCGCGCCGTCGCCCGCTTCGAGGCGAACGCCGCTCACTTCGATCGTGCCGCGCGCGACGTGCAGCCACGCCGCGCGACCGTCGCCGAGTGCGAGCGTGTCGCTCTCGCCGGCGTCGAACAGGCCGAGCCAGAGCCTCGCGTCGGTGCCGATCGTCAGCGCTCCGGCGTTGCCGTTCGGCGCGACGGCGAGCGTCCACTTCCCTTGTCGCT
>JAUIME010000081.1 GCA_030433195.1 bacterium | reverse complement strand
CGACGGCCAGGTCGTAGAGCTCTTCGTCCCCCGCGCGGCGATTCGGAAACGGCGCGAGGACGTAGTGGATGCCGAGCACCTCGTTGTTCGACTCGTCGATGTCACGCATCCAGCGCACGTACTTGTGCGTTCCCTCGCGGACGACGATCGCCATCGCATCGCGCCACCAGTCGCCGGTCTCGGCGTTCTTGGGATAGGCGAGCGACACGTGTACGTCGGGCCACGCGGGATCGATGCCGGACGGCGAACCCAAGAGGCCGCGGATGCTGCGCCCCGAATGCCGCGGTGCGTGATCGATGCGTGCGTAGTCGAGGATCGTGGCGTACACGTCGACTTCGGTGATCCACTCGGAACGCACGCGATGCTCGGGCAGGTGGCGGCGACCGTAGAACACGATCGGCGTGCGCACTCCGGCGTCGTAGGGCGATCCCTTCGAGACGAGGCCGTTCTGGAACCCGTTGTCGTTGATCACGACGACGATCGTGTCGCGCAGCTTGCCGAGGCGTCGCAGGTGCACGAGCACTTCGCGCACGCGATCGTCGAACCACGCTTCGGTCGCGTAGAGCTCGAGCTCGCGATCGATGTACTCGTCGACTTCGTGGGGCTCGATGTACGTCGGGATCGGAATCTCGTCGCGGGCGATGCGTCCGAGGTAGGGCTTCGGAGGATCGTGCGGAACGTGCGGGAGTCGCGGTCCGTACCAAACGAAGAACGGCGCGTCGGTGGTTTCGTCGAAGAAGTCGAGCAGCGAGCGCTGGTCGATGCGCGCGAAGTCGGCGCCCGCGTCGATGACGTCCCAACCGGCGTCGTTCGGGTTCCCTGGGAAGGTACCGCCCATGAACGTGCGATATCCCGCGCGGCCGAGCGTCGCGGCGATTCCGTTGTCGTGATCGAACGCGAACGGGAACGGGGTCGTGTTGAAGTACATCCCCGTTTCGTGGGGGTAGAGACCGCGATGCAGCGCGGAGCGGACCGGACCGCATCGTGCCGTCGACACGAGCCCGTTCGGGAACCGGACGCCCTCGCGAGCGAGCGCATCGAGAGTCGGCGTGACGCCGGGCGCGTCGTAGAAGTGATTCGTTCCGAAGTCGTCGGCGACGATCAGCAGGATGTTGGGTCGCGGCGGGCGCGAGTCCGAGCAAGCACCGACGAGAGCGGCGACGAGCACGAGGCAAGCGAGTGTGAAGCGACGTGCGGGTGGCGCCGGGGTTCGTTCGTTCGTACGCGCGCCGAGGGCAGGCGCGGCAAGACGGCGTCGAGCGCCGCAGGATTGGATCGGGTCGCGACTCAAGGGCAACCTCGTTTCTGGCCCCAGCGCGGTCCGCCTGGAAGCGTGCAGTGTAATCGATTGCGCGCCATGGAACAAGCGGCCTCCGCGAGCGGCGGGCCGGGCCGCTGCGGTCGACGTACGGCGGATGCGGCGAGGCGCGTTCCGCCAAGGTCCGTATCGGCGACAAAGGGGCGGAACTCGAGCCGACACGCTCTCGGCCCCCTTGCGGATAAGTAGAATGCGCCGCTCGACCGGAGACCCGAATGCGCCCACCGACATCCGAAACCCCGAGCCCGCCACGCGCCGAGCGACCGTCCGCGGCGGCCGACCCGGTGCTGCGCCGGACGGCCTGGTTGGGATGGGGACTCACGGTTGCCTGGGCGGCGACGCTCGTCGTTTGGGGAGTCGTCGAACCCGATCCGTACGCTCACGGGTGGCGCCTCGTGCTCGAGCTGGCGTTCATGGGGCGGGTCGTCAGCATCGCCGACGGGGTCGCGAACGGATTCGGCACGGCCTACCTCCTCGTCCAAACCGGCGTGCAGGACATCCTGTTGCTGCTCGTGCTCTACCCGCCTGTCGTCGCCGCGTGCGAGGGGCTCGCCGGCCGCGGCGTCTTCGGGCGATGGCTCGAGGGTTTGCGATCGACCGCCGAACGTCACAAGTCGCGCGTCGAACCGCTCGGCGCGCTCGGCCTTTGGATCTTCGTGTTCTTCCCGTTCTGGAGCACGGGCGCGCTCGTCGGCGGGGTGGTCGGCTACCTGCTCGGCATGCGCATGCGCGTCGTCTTCGCTTCGGTGTTCACGGGACACGTGCTGTCGGTCCTCGTGTTGCTCTTCGCGTTCGATGCGGTGCGCGACGCGGTCGCGGTGTTCGACTCGGGTCTCGTGAAGTTCCTGCCGTGGATCGTGCTCGCGCTCATGGTCGCCATCGCGCTCGTCACGCGGTGGTGGAAGGGTCGCCGCGCCGAGAGTTGAGGCTCGCTCGAAGCGCGGCAGATCGATCGAACGCCATGCGATCGACGGCTATTCGAAGGTCGGCCCCGCCACGAGGAACACACGCCCCGAACGAGCTCCGCGGATCCCGCTCCACGCCGAGCTCAACACGAAGTCGATTCCGCCGTCGCCATCGACGTCGCCGACGCCGGTCGCGTCGAAGCCGAGCGTGTCGCCGGGCTGCGTGCTCGTGTAGGTCGCGAGAACGCGGCCGTCCTTGCCCGAGCGCAGCGTGCAGCGTCCGGCCGACGCGCCGCCCTCAGGATGCTGCCACGACCCGACGATGAAGTCCGCGCGGCCGTCACCGTCGACGTCGCCCGCATCGGAGATCGACGTGCCGAAGCCCGCGCCGGGCTTGTCGCCCGTGAGCGTGAGCACGCGCTCGCCCGTCTTGCCCGAATGCACGTAGAGCCGTCCCGTGCCCGGCCCGCCGGCCGCGTTGTTCCAGTCGGTCATCGCCACGTCGCCCGTTCCATCGCCGTCGACGTCGCCGCAGTAGACGGCGAAGTACTGGCCGAGGTTGGCTGCGGTCTCGTCGGGTTCGATCGTGAAGAACGGAGTCGCGCCGTCTTTCGCGGAGAGGCGATACACGTAGCCGCGTCCGGTGCCGCCCTGCTTCATCGCGCCGACGACGAGCTGCGGATCGTCCGCGTCGCGGTTGCCGTCGATGGCGCTCCCGAAGTTGTCGCCGGCCGCTTTGCCGTCGATCGTGAACAGCACGTCGCCCGACTTGCCGCTGTAGGCGTAGACGCGTCCGGCGTCTTTCCCGGTCGAGGCGCACGAGGGGGCGCCGACCGCGACGTCGGCATGGCCGTCGCCGTCGAGATCACCGATCGAGCACACCTTGAGACCGAAGCGGTCGCCGGCTTCCTCGGCGGTGAGCTCGAGGAGGACCGAACCGTCCTTGCCCGAGTACACATACGCGCGGCCGGGTTTGCGTCCACCCGCGGGGGCTCCGACGACGACGTCGGGTGTGCCGTCCGCGTTCACGTCGCCGGCATGGGCCACGCTGTTCCCGAACTGTTCGTTGCGCTTCCCGTCCCACGCGAACAAGCGCTTTCCCGAGCGGCTCGAGTACACCGCGACATGTCCCGAGTTCGGGCCGTTCGTGCGTCGTGTGGGAGCGGTCGATGCGAAATCGATCACACCGTCGCCGTCGAGATCGCCGACCTTCCGCGTGACCCAGCCGAATTGCTCACCCGGGGTTTCCCCGGTCCACTCGTGCAGGACGCGGACGTCTTCCAGGAAGGCATCGTTGCCGGTTCGGAACGGAGCGGGCTTGGCGGTACCGGGTGGGTTCTGTGCGACGACGGCGGTCGTCGCGATGCAGGTGATGGCGAGCGCGAGTCCGCGGACGAAACGAGAACGGATCGGCAGGCCCGCGCGGCGGGGCGGAATCACGCGTCGACCGCGGTGGTGTCGCCGCGGATCTGGAGTACGTCGCGGGCTCGTTCGAGATCCTTCGCGGCGACTTGCACGGTGACTCCGGTGCGGCCGAGGACCATCTGGGCGATCGCCCACTCGTCCTGAAGGTAGCGGCCGTTGACGTGCGCGGGGATGTCCTCGGCGCGCAGCATCGAGAGGATCATCTCGGCGATGACCGGATTCGGTGCGACGAGCAGCTCGACGAGGTCGAAGTCGTCGTGCGTCTCCTTCGTTTTCATGGGATTCCTCCTGCGATGCGGCTTGGAACCGAGTCTACCCGGTCGGCCTCCGAGGGGGAAGAGAAACATCGAGCGGCGGGCGAGATCACCGGAGTACGCGGGGGCCCCTCGGCGAGTTAGTCTCGTTGCTGAACGGGCTCCGTGCGCGACGTGCGCTCGGATACCGACGACCCGAACCCCGAGCCAGGAAGGCGAGTCCGGCATGCATTCCACCGATTCGAACCGAATCCACCGAAACCGACGCGGCGCTGCGCTTTGGCTCGCGCCTCTGTGGCTCGCCGCGCTCGTGGCGTCGTCGCTCACGGCATCGGCGTTCGCGATCGACGAGAGCGGCGGAGCAGTCCTCGAGGCGCCGGCTCGGGCCGAGCCGCGGCCGTGGGAATGGCAGCGGGAGGGGAGCGACATTCCGGTCGATCCGAGTTATCGCTTCGGGGTGCTCGACAATGGTCTGCGCTACGCTTGGAAGGCGAATGCGGAGCCCGACGCTCGCTCGTACATCCGTCTGCACGTGAACGCGGGGAGCCTGTCCGAGACCGATGCCGAACACGGCATGGCGCACTTCCTCGAGCACATGGCGTTCAACGGCAGCGAGAACTTCGCGGCCGGTACGCTGATCGAGTGGTTCCAGAAGCACGGGATGGCGTTCGGTGCCGATACCAACGCGTTCACGAGCTTCGGCGAAACGGTCTACGAGATCGACCTTCCCGTCTCCGACGAGGCGTCGCTGCGCGAGGGGCTGCAGGTGCTGCGCGATTTCGCGGGTCGGCTGCTGCTCGAGAAAGACGAGATCGAGGCCGAGAAGGGCGTCATCGACGGCGAGGAGCGCGAGGGCGACTCGGCGATGCGTCGCGTCTTCGAGGAGATGCTCGACCGCACGTACGCTGGCACGCGGTACACCGAACGTCTGCCGATCGGCACGAAGCCCGTGCGCGACGCCTTCACGACCGAGTCGGTACGCGCGTTCTATCGCAAGTGGTACCGACCCGAGACGATGACGCTCTTGCTCGTCGGCGACCTCGGCGAGCTCGATCCGAGCAAGCTGATCCGCGACGCATTCGCGGACTTCACGCCACCGGCCGGTCCGCCTGCGCAAGAACCGCCGATCGGCGAACCGACGCTCGATCAGCGTTTCTTCTTCATTCGCGAGAGCGAGATTCCGACCGTGCAGATCGCGATCTCGCGCGTGCGTCCGTACACCGACGATGCCGACTCGCGTGCGCGCCGCACCCGCGAGATTCCGCTCGAGTTCGCGCGCGCCATGCTCAACCTGCGTTTCGCCGAGCTCGCAAAGATGGAGAGCGCTCCGTTTCTGCAGGCGGGCATCGACACCGCGACGCAGCTCGATGTCTTCGAGGGCGAGTCGCTCAGCGTCGTCTGCGCACCGGACGATTGGCGCGAGGCGATCGCGGCCTGCGAACAGGAGCTGCGGCGCGCGATCGAGCATGGCTTTCAAAAGGCCGAGCTCGAGGAGTTGCGCGCCGACGCGTTGCGTGGGCTCGACGAGGCGGTCGAGCGTGAGTCGACGCGCTCGAGCGGCAGTCACATCGCGTCGCTGCTCGCGGCGGCGGAGTACCGCTTCGTCCCGAACGACGCGTCGTCGCGCCGTGAGATTCGGGGGCCGGTGATTCGCGGGCTCACGGTCGAGGCGTGCCAGAAGGCGCTGGCCGAATCGTGGAAGAACGGAACGCTCACGATCTCCGGCGTGGGGAACGTCGATCTCGGAGACAAGGGCGGCGACGCTCTGCGTGAGGCGTACGAGGCGAGTCTCGAAGTGAAGGTACAGAAGGGCAGCGAGATCGCGGGGGCGGAGTGGGCCTATGGATCGGCCGACGCCGAGCCCGGGAAGATCCGCTCGAGGTCGAAGGCCGACGATCTCGGACTCGTGATGGTCGAGTTCGAGAACGGTGTGCGCCTCAACCTGAAGAAGACCGATTTCAAGAAGAACCAGATCTTGCTGGCGGCGACGCTCGGCGAAGGGCGCCTGTCGCTGCCTGACGATCGACACACGGTGGCGATCGTCGCCGACGCGGTCATGGCCCAGGGCGGGCTCGCGGCGCACGACGTCGAAACGCTACGTCGGCTGATGGCCGGCAAGGTCGTGTCGGTCGCGATGACCACCGGCGAGGATCACGTCGGGTTCGGCGGGGCGACGACGGCCGCCGATCTGCAGCTCGAGCTCGAGCTGCTCGCTGCGACGATCGCGGCGCCGGGATGGCGCGATTCGGGACTCGTGCAGTTCCGGCGCATCGTACCGCGCAGCTACGAGGCGCTCGATCACCAGCATCAGGGCCCGCTCGTGCGCGACTTCCTTCCGGCGCTTTATGCGAACGACCCGCGTTTCTCCTACCCGGCCGAGGAGGAGATGATGGCGGTCGGCATGGACGACGTGCGGTCGTGGCTCGAGCCTGTTCTCGCGAACGCGCCGCTCGAGGTGACGCTCGTTGGCGATCTCGATGTCGACCTCGCGATCGGCTTCGCCGCGAAGACGATCGGACGATTGCCGGAGCGCCGCGAGCGAAGCGTCGACGAGAAGCGACTCGCCGTTCCGACGATGAAGACCGGGCTCGAGAAGACCTACGAAATCGAAACGGTCGTAGCGAAGTCGCTCGTGTTGATCGTCTTCCCGATCGGCGACGGGATCGACGCGGTGCGGCGTCGCGAGCAGGCGTTCCTCGCGGAGGTCGTGAACGATCGGCTGCGCGTCGAGATTCGCGAGAAGCTCGGCGTCGCGTACTCGCCTTCGGCGGCCGCGCAGTCGAGCGAGGTGTATCCCGGCGAGGGGCGGTTGATGATCCAAGTGATGGCCGACCCGGCCAAAGCCGATGCGGTCGTCGACGCGTGTCTCGCGGTTGCGAAGTCGCTCGCCGAAAAGGGCGTGACCGAGGACGAGGTCGAGCGCCTGCGCGAGCCGGTCTTGGCCCAGATTCGCGACGCGCAGCGCACGAACGGGTTCTGGGTCGGTTCGCTCGGACGCGCGCAAGCCGAGCCCGAAACGCTCGACGAAGTGCGGTCGCTGACGAAGGCCTATGCGTCGATCACGGCGGAGCGCTTGTCGAAGTTGGCCGCAAAGCGCTTGGCTTCCGAGCACGCTTCGGTGCTCGTGGTGCATCCGAAGGGCGCCGCACCGAAGCCGGAAGACGACGCGAGCGAAGACGGCGCGGCGCCGAGCGGCGACTCGGGAACCTCGGGTGGCGAAGGATCGGGCGGTAACTGAACGGAAGCTCTTGCGGTTCGGACGCGACGATCACGCGAGAGCGAACGAGAGCTCCCGATACATCAACACGAGTACGAAGATCGTGAAGGCGGTGCTCGCGGCGAGGAAGGCGAGCCCCTTCCATCGGACCGATTTGATCTGCACCCACATGAGCACACCGGACACGCCCCAGAAGACCATCGCGACGAACATCGCGTCGACGACGAGGCCCCACCACCAGCGCGCGCGGACGTTGGTGGGGTATTCGTGGGCGAGGTGGAGCTCCGTGAGGAAATCGCGCAGCCCGATTCCCGCAGGGGGTTCGAGGAGTTCGACGCCCGAGACGACGCCACCGTCCGGCTCGTAGCGTACGTGCCAACGCGAGCCGTGCGCGTGCATGTCGAAGCGCAAGACGGGGGAGAAGCGAAGACCGATCGAGTCGTGCTCGAGGCCGCGGTCGCCGAGGACGCGACCCGCGTCGGTGACCAGCGTTTCGAGGTACGGACTCTCGACTTCGATCCCGGCGCGTGCGAACGAGAGCGGCTCCGCTTCGGTTTCCGCATCGTCGGCCTCGCTCGCCGCATCCGGATCGAGCGATGTCTCCAGCGAACGTGAGACGAGCATGCCGTTGCCTACCGCGGGGTCGATCCGCACGCGATGTTGTGCGCTCGTGCTCTCGGCCTCGACGATGAACTCGCCGTCGAAGCGGATCACGCGATCGCGAGCGACCTCGAAGTCGGGGGGCTCCTCGCCGGTCTCCTCACCGATGGTGCGTTCGAGTGCGCGCACCACCTCCTCGGCGAGCGCGTCGGGCGACGTCAACGCTCCGAACGGCGCCGCCTCGTCGGCGGGCTTGCCGATGCGCGCGCTGGTCCATACCGAGAACGTCGTCGGATGGTTGAACAGCAGGGCCGTCACGCCATAGAGCAGCACCCACGGCAGCAGGAACAGCCCCGAGTAGAGATGTACACGACGCACGAGCTTCATCGCGCGGTTCCAGCGCTGGCGTCGGCGCCGACGAGCGGGATCGTAGTCGGTAGCGGCCACGAGGAGTCTCCGTCAAGTCCAGGGAATCCGAGAGATTAGCACCCGTGCGCGGCTTCGTGGACTGCGGGTCGCTACTCGGCTTCGAGGAACGAGCGTCGCCGCGTGTCGGTCGTGAAGTAGCTGTCGGGCATCTGCTCGAAGAGCGCGAGGCACGAGCCGCGTTCGAGGCAAAAGGCGAGTTCGTCGGCCGTGATCCCGACGCACGCCAGCACATGAGCCTTCGTGCCGAAGAACTCGAACGAACCGACGCGCCGGAACGCGAATCCGCGGATCGCGTCATCGTCGTCCGCATCGATCGACTCGGTGAGGTCCATCACGTCGCCGTGATCGATCGGGGTGTGCGCGACGGCGTGCGCGAGCGCCGAGATCGCGGCGATCCCACGGTCGCCGTCCTGGTCGTCGGGGTGCGCGAAGGCGAGCTCGTAGGCGCCGTCGCGATTGGGGGGGTAGTCTTCCGAACCAACGAGCTCGGCCGTGACGTAGACGCGTCCGGCGGCGTGGTTCGAGAACGAGACGATGTCGGGATTGCCGCCGAGCTCGAAGCCGAAGGCCATGGGGATCGCTCCTTCGAGCATGTCGGGGTCGGCAGGTCCGAAGATCGATTCGAGTCCTCGGATGCGCGCCTCGAAGGCGTCCTCATCGCTTGCGACACGCGGTTCGTCGGTCATCGCGTGCCCTCGTCGCTTCCGTTGTCGGAGCCGCCGGATTCATCGTCCGGTGTGCTCTCGGGGTCGACGTAGCCGAGCTTGCGAAGTTGGTCGATCGCACGCGCGTTGATTTCGGGGACCACGGCGCTCACGCGGAGTCGATCCTCGTTCTCGAGCCGCTCGAGGTCCGCGAGGAAGTCTTCGACGACCGCGGGCTGGCCGCGACCGATCTCACGCGTCTGCCCGGGGTCGGCCGCGAGGTCGAACAGGTACGACTGCCCGAGCTTGCGATCGAGCGTGAGCCCGAGCCGGCCGCGGATCAACGATCGATAGCGACGCGTCTCGGTGAAGATCGGCGCCTCGGCAAGCTCCGCGTCGAGCAGGCTCTGGCCGCGCAATCCGTCGAGCGGCTCGAGTCCGACCGCATCGCGCACGGTCGGCACGATGTCGAGCAGTTGCACGGCGACAGGCGAGGCGCCGCCTCGGACGCGGCCGTCGTGCGTCGCGCCGTGAATGACGAGCGGCACGTGCAGCACGCCCGCATAGACGTTTTCGCCGTGCGCGAACCAGTAGTCGTGCTCGCCCATGCCTTCGCCGTGATCGGAAGTGAACACCGTGAACGCACGATCGAGCCCGACGCGGCGATCGGTCGCCTCGAGCAGGCGCCCGAGTTGTTCGTCGAAGTAGCGAATCTCGGCGTCGTACCGTGCGACGTAGTGCGCGGCGTCGGTGTGGTCGCCGAGCTTCTGGTACGCGGGAATCCCACCGTGCCCCGAGACCGTCGGATTGACGGCGAGCGTGCGCGACGTGCCGCGTCCGTCGTCGTCGAAGCGCGTGGCGTGATCGTCGGGCGGGGTGTACGGTCCGTGGGGATCCTGGAAGTGCACCCACAGGAAGAACGGTTCGTCGGGATCGGCTTCCTCGAGCCACGCGATGGCGGCGTCGGCGGTCGCTCGCGCGGTGCGTTCGGGCATCTCACGGTTCGTCTCGAGCTCGGTCATCGTGTCGTCGTAGACCTCGAAGCCCTGATCGAACTTCGTCTCGGCGCGGAGCACGAAGTTGCTCACGAACGCGGCCGTGACGTAGCCCTCGGCTTCGAGCATCTCCGCGAGGGTCTCGACAGCGTCGGGCAGGTAGACGAGGTTGGTGGTGACCTGCGTTTCGTGCGGCAGGTAGCCCGTGAGCAGACTTCCGAACGAGGGGCACGTCTCGGGCGCGTTGGCGTAGGCGCGCTGAAAGCGCAAGCCGTCTTGCGCGAAACGATCGAAGTTGGGGGACGTCGCGCGTTCGTAGCCGTACGCGCCGAGATGGTCGGCGCGAAGCGTGTCGACGGTGAGTAGCAAGACGTGCGGGCGTTCGAGCGCGGGGCGCGCGCCGTCGCACCCCGCGGCGAGCGCGACGATGAGCGTGACGGTGAGCGCGAGCGTGAGCGCCACTGCGGACGCGCGCGCATGCGCATGCTGTGCGTGCCTTGGCCCTCGACGCGGCGTGGGAGCTTGCGGTGGGTTCGGGGATTCGGTGGTGCGCGTCGCGTCGGTCATGGTCGTTCGAGGCTCTTCAAGTAGGCGTCGTCCACGGCGGTGCCGAGGCTTCGGGCTCTCTCGGCGTCGGATCGGGCCTCGTCGAGGCGACCCATGTCGCGCAAGACCCCCGAGCGATTCAGCCATGCCCGGCCGTTGGATGGAGCGTACCGGATCGCGCTCGAGAAGTCCCGCAGAGCGTCTTCGAGACGACTCGCGCGGTAGTGGAGGACGCCGCGGTTCAGGTGCGCGGACGCGAAGTCAGGGCGCTTCTCGATCGCGGTCGTGAAGTCGTCGATCGCGCGCTCGAGGGGATCGGCCGCCGCATCCGCCGAGCCCGCGGCCATGCCGTGGGCCAGACCGCGCAGGTACCACGTTTCGGCTCGGTCGGGGTCGGCTTCGATCGCGGCCGTGTAGTCCGTGATCGCGGCGTCGGCGCGGCCGGCGTCCTTGTGCAGGTTGCCGCGATTGAGACGAGCTCGGAACGACGCCGGATCGAGCTCGATCGCACGCGTGTAGTCGGCGAGGGCTCGTTCGGGATGGCCGCGATCTTCGTGGAAGAGACCACGGTTGTACCAGCCGTCGGCACCCTCGGGGGCGAGCTCGATGGCGCGCTCGTAGTCGGCGAGCGCTTCGTCGTATCGACCCTGCGACTTGCGAAACGCCGCCCGATTCGCGTAGGCCGACGCGACATCGGGATGTCGCTCGAGCACGTCCGACCACAGCGTCTCGCTCGTCTGCCAGACGGAGGCACGCGCGAACGTGAGGCCTGCGAACGCGACGGCGACGACGAGCGCGGTCCCGGTGGCGATGCGAGCCGCGCGCGTCGACGAGCGGCCGGCGCGGTCGATGGCAACGCCGAGCGCGAACAGCAGCCCGACGTACGGAACGTACGTGTAGCGCTCGGCGAGCAGCACGTACCCGACCGACACGAACTGCAGCGTGAGCGCGATCATCGCGAGGTAGAACGCGAGTCCGAACAGCGCGGCACGTGCGATCGAGTCTTCGTCGTCCCGCGCGCGCCACCCGGTCCACGCGGCCGCGCCGAGGATCGCGACGACCCCGAACGGTGCGAGCCGGATCGCGAGCGGCAGCGGCTCGTCGAGCGGCGGGTACGGGATCCACGACGAAAGCCCGAGCGGTACGAACAACTTGGCGATGTACGCGACGAAGCCGTAGCTCGCGAACAACGCACGGTCCACGAGCGAGAGATGTTCGAGCTCGCCGATCGCGATGGCGCCCATCGACGATTGAACGCGAAGCGTCGCGATGCCGAACGCGATCGAGATCGCGAGGAACGGCAACTTGTCGAGCACCATCATCCGGTCGAAGCGGCGTTGCTTCCACAGATCGATCAGAAGCAGAACGACCGGGAATGGAACCGCAGCCGGCTTCGATGCCGCCGACGCGAGGAACGAAATGACCGAAACCGCGTAGGCGACGCGTGAGCAGCGATCCCGGTGCCGCAACCAGGCGAGCAGCGCCACGAAGAAGAACATCGTGTACAAGACGTCTTTTCGCGCCGAGATCCACGCGACCGATTCGACGTGCATCGGGTGGATCGCGAAGAACGCGGCGACGAACAACCCGACCGTGAATCGCCCGTTCGCGAGCGCTCGGAAGGTGAAGAACACGAGCACCGTGTTGACCAGGTGCAAGAGCAGATTCGTGACATGGAACGTCGTCGCGTTCATTCCGCCGAGTCGTGCGTCGATCGAGAGCGACAGCATCGTGACCGGGTGGTAGTTCCCCATGACGGGAGTCGTGACGAGGTCGACGAGGCCG
>JAUIME010000849.1 GCA_030433195.1 bacterium | reverse complement strand
AAGGCGTCACCGAACGCATCACGCAAAAGCCTCAAGCCGGGGCGTGCCTGCACTGCCATGCGTCGGCCACGGTGCTCTACCGCAAGGTCGGTCGCGAGGCGCTCGGCAAGCCGACCGACGACGCGTCCCTCGCCGCCGACTTCGACATGCCCGCGGTGCGGCGCGGCTTCGAAGAGTTGAGTCGCAAGCCGTACTTCGAAGTGTTCCAGCTTCTCGCGTCGATGCCGGACGGTTTCCCCGAAGCCGACGGCCCCGTGTTCCCGATGCCGCCCGCCGGCGGATTCACGGGCGAGATCGCGGGCGAGAAGCTGCCCGAAGATCACCCTTCGGTTGGCAACGCGCACCCCGTCACGTGCATCGACTGCCACGATCCGAACACGATGGGCATCCGCGTCACGCGACCCGGCTTCATGCAGGGGATCGCCGATCTCGCAGCCGGCGACGCCGACGTCCCGCATCTTCCGAGTATCGAAGCGTGGCGCCGCGGCGACCGTGCAACTCCGTACGATCCGAACACGCTCGCGTCGCGCGCCGAGATGCGCTCGATGGTGTGCGGACAATGCCACGTCGAGTACTACTGCGCGAACAAGATGACGCTGACGTTCCCGTGGGGCAACGGTCTGCGCGCCGAAGACCTCGAACGCACGTGGGACGAGACCGAGTTCCCCGACGGCTCGCCGTTCTACGACTACGTTCACGGCGAAACGGGCGCGCCCGTCTACAAGGTCCAGCATCCCGAGTTCGAACTGTGGAGCCAAGGCGTGCATGCGCAAAGCGGCGTGAGCTGCGCCGACTGCCACATGCCCTATCAACGCGTCGGGATGATGAAGGTCTCGGACCACGACGTGCGCAGTCCGTTGTCACAGATCAACCGCGCGTGTCAGCAGTGCCACCACATTCCCGAGTCCGAGCTGCGAGAGCGTGTCGAGTCGATCCAGTCGAAGACCGTGGCGATGACCGATCGCGCCGGCAGCGCGATGACCGACATGCTCGACGCGATCCGCGAGGCGAAGGCAGCCGGCGCTACCGCCGACGACCTCGAGCCCCTCTACGATCTCCAGCGCAAGGCGATGTGGCGCCTCGACTACATCTCGAGCGAGAACTCGCGCGGCTTCCACGCCGACCAAGAGGCCATGCGCATCCTCGCCGAATCGATCGACTACAGCCGCCAAGCCCAAGCCCAGGCGTTGCGCTTTCGGGCACCCGAAGCCCCCGCCTCCACCGCGACGTTGGAGCAAGAGCCCGTCCGCGGGGTGACGGAGAAGTAGCGCGGTCGACGGAGCCACAGGCTCGGATCGATCAACGACGCGACACGAGAGCGGGAGCGGGACGCGTCACTTCGTGACGGGCACGCATCGGCGCGCGGGCACGGGCCAGAGCCGGGCCGGACGCTCAATCCGACATGATCGTCGGCATGATGACGGTCGAGAAGAGAACTGCGGATTGCAGGGCCATGGAGGCGTTGGCCGCGTCGCGTACGGCGCGGCTCGTCATCTCGCCGCTCGCGATCTCGTCGATGCGTTCCTTGCGCTCGCGTAGCTTCTTCTTGTCGAAGTGGACGGCGAGGACACCGGTTTGCGCGGCGATCGCGACGAGGACGGCGGTTCGTGGATCGAGGTCGCGTTCGTCTCCGAAGACCGCATCGCGCACGCGGTCGAGGACGGCTTGCTCGGGGCGGCCGTCGACTTCGGGGTAGGTCTTCTGCGTGAAGAAGAAGAGCACCTTGCGCTCGGACTCGCGCAGGATGCCGAGCCGGCACAGACGATCCGTCACACCCGAATAGACCTCCGGACGGTGCGTGAAATCGGCGATCCAATACGAAGGCGTTTGCGGCTTCTTCTGATCGCCGATTCTGGTGAGGCAGTAGTCGAGGACTTCGTCGCGCTGCGGCGTGCCGTCGGCGAGCCGCACGGTCGGCGCCTTGTCTCCCTCGGCCGCGATGCAGCCGCGAAGCAGAAGCTCGGCGAACGCTGCGGCGGCGACGGCTTGGCGCGACCACGTCCCGAACTCGGGCGTTCCCTCTTCGTCGCGCAGCACGAGCAACAGCATCTCTTCCTGCAGCGATAGTGTGGTGTCGCTCACGTGACCTCCGCTTCTGCTAGTCCGCGGTCGTAAAGCTCCAAGTCGCTCCGGTCGTGACGCGTCGACCGAAGACCGAATCGACACGCCAATAGTACTTCGTGCCCGGCTCGAGATCGGCGCGAAGGCGCATCGCGGGCGTCACGCGGAACAACGGCGGATCGACCGTCGTCCCG
>JAUIME010000848.1 GCA_030433195.1 bacterium | reverse complement strand
ATGTCGACGGCGCGGTCGACTTCGACGGCATCGAGTACGAGATGTTCCCGGCGGAGATCGTCGTCGACAGCTTCTTCGAAGAGGGTCGCTTCCGAAACTCGATCGCACTGATGTCCACCACGCCGTTCGGTACGACGATCGAGGTGGAGGCACGGGTGCGGAACAACCAGGGACTCGAGACCGTTTCGACGGCGATCGTGACCGGTGGATTCCAAGTCAGCGCGCTCTCAGACCTGGCGCCGGCTGCGGGTAATCTTCAGGGGGATTCCGCCGAGCTCGGCGCGCCCGGCTTCGAACTCGGATGGGCCCGTCTGCGCGGACTGCGAACCTTCGGTCCAGGCGGACAACCGATCGAGGGCGCCGTGCCGCCGATCCTGGCGGTGTTCCGCGAGAGCCTCGGCATGCGCGCGGTGACGTCCACCCGAACGCTCACGCCCGTGGGCACGCTCGACGGACTCGAAGTCGGCGTCGGAAACGGCCTCTGAGATATCTTCTATCGTCCGTTCTTCCGGACGGGCGTTCGAATCGCAACGGGCCGGCCCAAGGGTCTCGATCCGAGGCACGGGCCGGCCCGCTCTCTGTATCGCGTGCCCGTCGCGATCGACACGAGTCATTCCTCGACTTCGACGATGACGGCGTTCGTGAGGCTCACCGGAAAAGGCAACTTCCGGCATGGTCGAACGCAACTGATGTTCCTGGACGGATCCCGAGGTCTGCGCCATGAAGCGAGACTCGTCGTTGTTCAAGCGGGTCGTGTTTCGAGTCGTTCTGGTCGTCGGGCTCGTCGGGCTCGCCGAGGTCGGGTCGTTCCTCGTGTTCTGGGTCGTCGACGGGCGACCGTTCTCGTATGCACGCGTGTTCCTGAAGCGCGAAAAGTTCTCGTCGCGCCGCGTCGTTGACGATCACGGTGTGGCGGGGCCCAGGACCGACGGTGCCGTGGACGGAGCCGCGAACCGTAGCCCCGACTTCGAGACCGTGACGGAGATCCTGCACCCTTACGTAGGGTACGTCCGCGAACCGTCGATGGAAGGGGCCGATGTCAGTCCCCGATGGGGAGGTCTGCGGGTCGGGGACCACGGATTCCTCATGGACGACGAGTTCCTTTTCGATGCCGATCCCGATCGCGTCGTGATCGGTATCGCGGGCGGCTCGGTCGCGACGTTCTTCTCGATCGCCGGCATCGAGGTGTTGTGCGAACGCCTGCGGTCGCATCCCGACTTCGCCGACAAGGAGTTTCGCGTTACCCGCATGTGCCTCGGTGGGTACAAGCAGCCGCAGCAGCTCTTGGCCCTCAACTATTTCCTGTCGATCGGCGCGCACTTCGATCTCGTGATCCACATCGACGGGTTCAACGAAGTGTCGCTGCCGCCGTCGTCGAACATCCCGAAGGACGTGTACCCGTTCTTTCCGAACCACTGGTACACGCGAGTTTCGCGGGCACCGGATCCGGTCGTGCGACGACTCGTCGGTGAGCGCGTCTATCATCAATCGCGTCGCACGGAGCTCGCGCGTTTCTTTCAGCAGTCGCCGCTGCGGTGGTCGGTGAGTTGGAACCTGGCGTGGTACGCGCTCGATCGTCGACATCGCAAGACGCTCCGACACAACGAGGAAGCGGTCCTCGCGTACCGGCCGGACGCGCGATCCGCCGAGAAGCACGGCCCGAAGATCGAGTACCGCGACGAGCGGACGCTGTACGCGGATCTCGTCGAGGCCTGGCGCCATGCCTCGAAGCTCATGGACGCGGCGTGCCGGGACGAAGGGATCGAGTACTTCCACTTCTTGCAGCCGAATCAGTACGTGCCCGACTCGAAGCGGTTCACCGACGAAGAGCGGCGACGAGCGTACAACCCGGAGTCGCGGTTCGCTCGCGCCGTCGAGGCAGGATACCCGGGGTTGTCGGCCGCGGGACGCGAACTCGCGGCCGCGGGGGTTCGCTTCACCGATCTCACGATGATGTTCGCGGACGAGTCGGGGGCCGCGTACCGGGATCCTTGCTGCCACCTGACGAACCACGGCAATCGCCTGCTCGCACACGCGATCGCCGATGCAGTGCTGGCTGGACGCGAGTAAGGACCCTTCGCGGAACGTTTTTCTCGGATTCTGGTTCGGTGTCGAGCCCCGGACCCGGTTGGAGTCCATGACAGCGCCGGATGCGTTCGCTCGGGCGAGCGCCGGGAGGCGCGAGGATCTCTCGATCGCACGGAAGGACATCGCATGCGGATACGAAACCTGGGATGGATCGGCGTTGCTGCGGGGC
>JAUIME010000847.1 GCA_030433195.1 bacterium | reverse complement strand
CGCCATGTTCCACCTCCAAGCTCGGACGCGCCCGTCGCGCTTCGCGCGTCGAGCCTCGGTCTTCGTTTTCTCTTCGTTCTCGGCGACGCGACGATCGAGTGTCGACTCGGGCGATCACGCCGGGTTGCGCGCGGCGGCGGCTCCGGGTTCGGTGCTCGCCCCGCGCGAATCTCGTTTCATCCGGCGCGAACCACGTCGGTCGCGGCGGTCGCGATCCGTTCGGGTCCGGGTCGGTAGTCGTCTTCCAATCCGTACGGCACCGGCGTGTCGAAGCCCGTGACACGCGCCACGGGAGCTTCGAGCGCGTAGATCGCGCGCTCGGCCACGAGCGCCGCCACCTCGGACGCGATTCCGCAGGTGCTCGGCGCCTCGTTGACGACGACGAGCCGACCCGTCTTGTTCACGGAGTCGAGGATCGCGGCTTCGTCGAGGGGCGCGAGCGTACGCAGGTCGAGGACCTCGGCTTCGATCCCGTCTTCGGCGAGGCGCGACGCCGCTTCGAGCGTCGCCCGCACCATGCCGCCGTAGGTCGCGATCGTGACATGTCGGCCCGCGCGCACGACGCGCGCGCGACCGATCGCCGCCCGCGCACCGGGCTCGGCATCGTCGCGAGCCGCGTACAGGACCTTGGGTTCGAGGAACACGACCGGGTCGTCGTCACGAATGGCCGCGGCGAGCAGATCCGCCGCATCGGCCGCGCTCGACGGCGCGACCACCTTGAGGCCGGGTGTGTGGACGAGGTGCGCCTCGGGGCTCGCGCTATGGTGCAAGCCGCCGCGTACGCCGCCGCCCACTCCCGTCCGCAGCACGAGCGGACATCGCGCCACGCCACCCGAGCGGTAGCGCACACGAGCCATCTCGCCGACGATCGCGTCGAACGCACCGAACAAGAAATCGCCGAACGGGACCTCCACCACGGGACGCAGTCCCGCGGCGGCCATGCCGATCGCGACGCCGATCGAAGCCTCTTCGCCGGCATCCAAATCGATCACGCGTTCGGTGCCGAACTCGTCCGCGAGTCCCTCGGTCACACCGAAGACGCCGCCGAGTGATCCGACGTCTTCACCGAGGAGGACGACGGAAGAATCGCGCTGCATCTCCGAACGCAGGGTCTCGCGGATCGCGTCGCGGAGGGTCGAAGGTGCCGTCACGATCGACCTCCTTCGCGGAGCGCGCCCGCCTCTTCGGCTTGCCGCGTCAAACGCGACGGCATGCCGGCATAAACGTCGTCGAACATCGTGCGCATCGATCGTCGTCCCGTCGAACGCGCCGACTCGAACGCGGCGTCGAGAGATCGCGCGACGTCGTCGCGCCACGAATCGAACGCGGCGGCATCCCAATCGCCACGCGACGTGACGTAGTCGTCGAAGCGAGCCCGCCCATCCGCGCCGTCGGAAGCGCCGTCGACCTCGGCCACGACGGCGAGCGGCGAACCGCCACGCGCGGTCTCGATCGACTCGCCGACGGCTTTGCGCACCGCGAGCGGATCTTCACCGTCGACGAGCGTCGCGGGGATCCCCGCGGCCTCGCACCGGACGGCGACTCGCTCCGAGGGCGATTCGGAACCGTTCGCGCGCGACATCGTCGCCACGCGCGCCAAGAACACGAGCGGGAGCGCGAAGCGCGCCGCGAGATCGAGCGCGACGTGGAAGTCGCCGCGCGCCGCCGTGCGACTGCCGAACGACACGAGGCATGCCGCCGCCTCACCGCGAGCGCGCAGCGCCATCGCGACGCCGGCGGCTTGCGTCAAGCGGCCCCCGAGGGAAGCCGAACCCGCGAGAATGCGGCTCGACGGCTCGCCATCGTCGATCCCCGCCGAGAGCGTGAACGGGCCGCCCTTGGCAGCGGCCGTCGGCGCGTCGAGGACGCGAGCCGCGAAGCGCTCCGCGTCGAGCCCGCGTCGCATCGCGAAGGCGATCTCGCCGAGCGCGGGGACGACCCAGTCGGCAGCGTCGAGCGCCGCCGCGGCGCCGGTTTGAACCGATGAGAATCGAGTGGCCGCGGCCATCCAATCCGCCGAGGGAGTTCCCGCGGCGGCCGCGGCAAACTGCTCGAGGCGGTGCCGGTCGCGGTGGATCTCGAGCGGCGAAGGAGTCGCGAGCGGCCCCTTGCCCTCGAAGTCGCGCAGCGCACCGCGCCGCTTCGACGAGGGGCTTGCGAGTACCCGGATCATGGATCGTGGCATGCCGTCCGTCCGAACGAGTCCGGCGACGTCGAAGCCGACTCCCCGGCCGTCGATGCGAGTACCTGCGAGGCAGTGCCTTCGAGGCGCAC
>JAUIME010000846.1 GCA_030433195.1 bacterium | reverse complement strand
AGCATCCAGAAGTCGGGCGAGCCGCTCGATCAGATCTTCCTCTACCACACGCCCGTCACCGAGTTGAAGAACGCCTTCCCGAACCGTCCGGTCGTCGGTGGCGATCTCGATTCGGCGACACGCAACAAGTACATCCGCAAGGGATGGGATCCTGGCACCAAGTAGGCCCGCTGTGCCACGCATGCGCCCGCTCCGACAGGGGCGAGCGCAGTTCCCCCTGTCGGGCCGTCGTTCCCGCGCGTGGACGCGATCGTCGTGAGCGAGAGTCGGGACGTACCGCGCAGCATCGTGGTCCTCTTCGCGGGTCGCTTCACGACGGCGGCGACGACGCTCGTCGCGACGTACGTCTTGATGCGTTCGCTCGACGCTCCCGAGTTCGGGCTCTACGCGCTGTTCGTCTCCCTGTTCACGATCGCGGGATCGTTCGTCGACTTCGGCGGCAACGCGATCGCGTCGCGGGACATGGCGCGGCATCCCGAACGGGCGCGGACCGTGCTCGGCGTGTTGCTCGCGTCGCGCGGGGTTTTCGCCATCGCGATCACGCTCGGCGTCGCGCTCTACGTGACGTTCGCGATGCCGTCGCACCGCACGACGCTCTTGCTCGCCTGCCTCGCGATCCCGGTTCTCGTCTTCAACGGTTTCGAGGCGTGGTTCCTCACGATCGGACGACTCGGTCGCGTGGTGGCGCCGCGCGCGGTGACCGGCGTGTTGTTCGTCGTCGCGCTCGCGGGGCTCGAAGCCGAGGGACGTCTCGATTTTGCCACCGCCATCTTCGTGCGCGTCGCGTTCGCGGCCGTCGCGGCGCTTTGGATCGCGGCCTTCGCGTGGCGCTACGTACCGCCCGACTTCTCGAAGGTCCGCACCGACCTCGCGCCGTTCTTGCGCGGAAGCGGCGTGGTGGGCGTCGCCACGGCGTGCACGATGCTCTACTTCTACCTCGACACCTTCCTGCTCGAACGCATCCACGGCGCCGAGGAAGTCGCCGTGTATCAAGCCGCGTATCGCCTGTTCGGCTTTGCCGTGACGGTCGTCGGCATGTTGCTGTATCCGTTCTTCCCGTACCTCGCGCGCGTGAGTGCCCCCGAGCGCGGCGAGCTGACGGGACGGTTGTTGTTCTTCGTGTCGCTGCTCGCGGCGCCCGCGGCGTGCGCGGCGATCGTGCTCGCACCCGACATCGCGCGGGATTACTTCGGGGGCGGCGTGTACGAGCGATCGGTGCCGGCGCTGCGCGTGCTGATGGTGACGCTCGTGACGATCGGCGGCGGCATGATCGGCTCGACGGCGCTCGTCGCGGCCGGGCTCGAGCGGGCGTGGCTCGGCATCGCGGCCTTCGGGCTGCTCGCCAACGGCGTCGCGAACCTCGCGGTGCTTCCACGCTACGGCGCGGCGGGCGCGGCGGTGACGACGCTCGCGACCGAGGCCGCGGTCACGGTGATGACGCTCGTCGTGCTCGGGCGTCGCTCGCGCATTCGCGTCCCGATCCGCAACGTCGCGATCGTCGTGCTCGTGAGCTCGGTCGCGACCGCGGGCGCGTGGATGCTCGCGGGGCGGCCGTTCGTCGTCTCGGCGCTCGTGCTCGTTCCGGCCGGGCTACTGCTCGCCGGGCTCGGGCTGCAGGAGATGCGCGGCAGTGCGTCGTCGCGCGGAGGCGCGTCGTGATGCGCGTCGGGTTCGACTATCGCGCGGCGCTCGGCACGCGCACGGGAATCGGGCGTTTCACGCGCGAGCTCGTCGCGGCGCTCGACGCGCTCGAAGGCGATCATCGCTTGGTGCTCTACGCGGCGATCTTCCGCTCGTTCGCCGAACGCACGCGCGACGTGCCGCCCGCCACCGAACACCTCGAACCATGCGTCCATCGCGTGCCGGGCAAGCTGCTCGCGCTGGCTTCGCGCGTCGTCCCCATCACCGCCGAACGGTGGACGGGTCCGGTCGACCTCTTCCATCTGCCGAGCTTCACGCCACCGCCGATCCGCACGCGACGCGTTCTGTACACGATTCACGACGTCTCGTTCGAGATCGAGCCGGACTGGTACCCGCCGCACGTCGTTCGTTACCTGCAGCGTCACGTCGCGCGCCGACTCGCGTGCGGCGACGAGATTCTCACGGTGTCCGAGAGCAGTCGACGCGACATCCTCGAGTGCTACGGGCTCGCGCCCGAACGGGTGCACGTCGCGCGGCTCGGTGTCGACCCGGAGCGCTTCCGCCCGAGGGCGCGCGGTGAGATCGATCCGGTGCTGTCGCGGCACGGGATCTCGGGTGCGTACTGGCTCGACGTTGC
>JAUIME010000845.1 GCA_030433195.1 bacterium | reverse complement strand
TCGAAGCTGGTTCGCAACCGTGACTTCTGCACGTTCTTCAAGCGCGCCGAGAACGTGCGGGAGGTGCAGGGGCTGCTGCGTGAAATGGGCGATGAGTAGCGCCACCGAGCGCGAGGTCGTCGTCACCAATCGCCAGGGCATCCACATGAGGCCGGCGACGGCGATCATCAACCTGGCGAATTCCTTCGAGAGCGAGATCGAGATCTCGAACGGCGAGCGCGCCGTGAACGGCAAGAGCATCATGGAGATCCTCACGCTCGGAGCGGCCCGAGGGACTCGACTCACCGTGTCCGGCCGTGGCAGCGACGCGGAGCGGGCGGTCGAGGCGATCGTCGAGCTCATCGAAGGGCAGTTCGGCGAGAACTGAGCCTCACGACAGGTCGTGGGGCGGTGCGTCGGCGAGTCGTGCCCAGCGGAGAAGGTGGAGAACGAGCGGCCTTGGAGATCAAGAAGGGCATTCCCGTCTCGACTGGAATCGCGATCGCGAAGGCGCTCGTTCTCGACAGCGAGCACTTCCGCATCAAGGAGCGATTCCTCGCTCGTGACGAAGTCGAGGCGGAGTGCCGACGCTACGACGCCGCGATCGAGAAGGTCGAAGGCGAGGTGCGTCGACTGAAGATCCAGGTTGACGAGTCGCTCTCCCCGGATGTCGGCCGCATCATCGAGACGCATCTCAGCCTGCTGCGCGATCCTCATCTCGACAAAGAGATCCGCGGCAAGATCCGCAACGACCTCTACACCGCCGAACGTGCCGTTTCGGTCACGATGCGCCGCTACATCAAAGCCTTCAAGAGTATGAAGGACGACTTCTTCAGCCATCGCTTCGAGGATCTCTACGATCTCGAGAAGCGCTTGCTGCGGGCGCTGCTCGGCGAGGGCCGCGAGGATCTCACGAATCTGAGCGAAGAAGTCATCATCATCGCGCGCGAGCTGACGCCGTCCGAGACGGCCGACCTCGATCGCGCCAAGGTGAAGGGCCTCGCGACGGAGACCGGCGGGCACACCTCGCACACCGCGATCATGGCGCGCAGCATGCGGATTCCGAGCGTGGTGGGGCTCGTTTCGATCGTCGACGACGTGACGGGCGGGGACACCGTGCTCATCGACGGCGACGACGGAACGCTGATCGTCAATCCCGACGCGGCGACGCTACGGCGCTACGAAGAGAAGATCCGCCGCCGCAATCATCTCGAGTCCGAGCTCGCCGAGGTTCGCGAGCTCGCGTCGGTGACGGCCGACGGTGCGAAGATCCAGATCCACGCCAACATCGAGTTCCCGAGCGACGTCGAGGGCGTCATCGAGAACCGCGCCGACGGCATCGGCCTCTTCCGCACCGAGTTCCTGTTCCTGAGCGGGCGAGCCGATCCGAGCGAGGAGGTGCATTTCGAGGCGTATCAGACCGCGATTCGCAAGCTCCACGGCCGGCCGCTCACGGTCCGGACGCTCGACTTCGGCGCCGACAAGGAGTTCGGCGCACAAGCCGCGGTCGCCGAAGCCAACCCGTTCCTCGGCTGCCGTTCGATCCGCTACAGCTTCGAGCGGCTCGACCTCTTCGTGCCGCAACTGCGAGCGGTCCTGCGCGCGTCGGCGTTCGGGGCGGTCCGCATTCTCTTCCCGATGATCTCGTCGCTCGACGAAATCCGCCGCGCGAAGTTCCTGCTCGACGAGTCGAAAGCGTCACTCGAGCGCGACGGAGTTTCGTTCGACCGCGACATCGAGGTGGGGGCGATGATCGAAATCCCGTCGGCGGTCGCGATCGCCGACTTCCTCGCCCAAGAGGTCGACTTCTTCAGCGTCGGCACGAACGACCTGATCCAGTACACCCTCGCCGTCGACCGCATCAACGAACGCGTGGCGCGGCTCTACCAGCCGACGCATCCCGCGGTGCTGCGCTTCCTGCGCACGATCGTCGAAGCCGGACGCAAACGAGACATCCCCGTCTCGGTATGCGGCGAGATGCCCGTCGACGATCTCCTCGCATTCCTCCTCATCGGGATGGACATCACCGACTTCAGCATCACCCCGACCGCGATCCCGGCCTTCAAGCGCGTCATTCGCGCGGTCAACGTCGCCGACGCACGCAAAGTCACCCGCCGCGTCTTCTCGCTCCCCACGTCCGACGCCGTCCTCGAGTATCTCCGCAAGAAAGCGCGCGAAGCCTGCCCCTCGCTGTTCTCCTGACGATCGGCGCCGGCCTTGGCCGCTTGGCCGCGTCGGCGGGCCCGGCCACGGCTTCGTTGCGCCGCTTGGCCGCTTGGCCGCGTCGGCGGGCCCGGCCA
>JAUIME010000844.1 GCA_030433195.1 bacterium | reverse complement strand
GCGCTCGGAGCCGAGGCCGGGGAACCCCGCCGGTTCGACGCGGCGGCGGCGTCCGACTTGTTCGACGCGGTGGTCGCGAAGGACCTGCCTGCGCTCGAGTCGGCGTTCAAGACCTACCTCGTGACCGATCTGCGCGGTACCGACGCGGACGGCCGATGAGGGTCACGCGTCGCCGGGAGCGGCGGCGCGGATCGCGTCTTCGAAGGTGTCGGTGAATCGGACGGCAGGCGCATAACCGAGCTCGGCGCGTGCGCGCTCGATCGTCGCGTGGCGCGATCGCGTGAAGTCGCGCAGATGGAGCGCGACGAACGGACGGCGCACGCGACCGAACGTTTGCCACATGCGTCGCCGTGTCGCGCGCTCGGCGTCGCGGTGCATCGCCTCTCCGTCGAACGGGTGCACGGCGACGTCGCGTCGACCGACGGCGCGCGAGGCGGCAGCGAGAAACCGTGCCGCGGTGATGCTCTCTCCCGAAGAAACATTGTACGCGCGAAAGGTGATGGCGTCCGACTCGCGGTCGTCGAGCAGGCGCATGGCGAGCCTGGTCGCGGCCACGACGTCGTCGACGTGCACGAGGGCGATGAGCGTTTCGGGATCGCCGTAGATGCGATGGTCGGGGTTCGACACGAGCGCGCGGATCTTCGGAGCGAACGTACGATCGCCCGGTCCGTAGATCTGGCACGGCCGCAGCACGACGCAACCGAATGCACCGCGCTTCGCAGCGTCGAGGCACGCATCTTCGGCTTCGATCTTCGATGCGCCGTATGGATTGGCGCCGACGCGCGAAGCGTCTTCGTCGACGTCGCGGAAATCGTCGCCGCCGTACACCGCGATCGAGCTCTGAAAGACGAACGAACGCACGCGCCCGGCGGCGGCGTCGACGAGGTTGCGCGTTCCCGTCGCATTGGCGGCGTGAATCTCAGACTCGCGCTGTGGATCGGCGGACACGATCGCGGCCGCGTGGACGACGGTGTCGACATCGGCGACGGCGGAGTCGAGCGCCGCGCGATCGAGCAAGTCGCCGCGCACGACTTCGTACCCGTGTGTGCGTAGGGCATCCGCGTCCGCGTCGCGCCGGACGAGCACGCGCACCGTGCGGCCGTCGCGTGCGAACGCGCGAGCCAAGTGAGCGCCGAGGAAACCGGTCGCGCCCGTCACGAGGATGCGTCCGCGCTCGCTCACTGCGCGAACGCGTTCACGATCGTGATGCGCGGGCGCAGCCATCGGTCGAACACGACGCGATCGAACGGCAGCTCGAAGCGACCGTGACGACAGCGCCAATCGGCAAATCGCTTGAGCCAGCGCGCCTTGCCGCGGTCGTTCTCGGGGACGTGCTCGAGCCGAATCTGCAGCATCGGCAGGAAGTACTGGCTGAGGTCCTTGATCTGTTGCTCGGACGTCTCGTCGAGCCACGGGAACACGCGTTCGCCGAGGAAGCGATCGCGGAAGTCGAGGCAATCGTACAGCGTGACGGGAAACGGATACGACGCGGGCATCTGCCGAAGCGCTTCGTCCCCGAGTGGCGTGCGCGGTGTGAGCTGGTAGAGGCGCGGGTGGAACAAGACGGCGTCGGGAGCGATCGCGAGGATGCGTCGCACGAGCGATACCGTCTGCGCGCGATCGCGCTGCGTTTCGCCGGGGATGCCGAAGATGACGTTGTGTACGGTCGCGATGCCCTGATCGAGAAACGCCTTCGACGCGTGGTACGCGTCTTCGGGCTGATGCCGCTTGCCGATCTTCGCGAGGACGGACGCCGACCCGGACTCGGTCCCCATCTCGACGGTGCCGAGGCCGCTGCGTTTCAACAGCGCGATGTCGTCGGCGCTGTAGCGCACGAAGTCGACCACGGAACCCAGCCCGAACCAGCGGATCGACAGGCCTTCGTCGACGATGCGCTGCGAGATTCGCAGGGCGCGCTCGCGATCGCTGAAGTAGTCGAGCTCGTAGAATGTGTACTGCCTCACTCCGTAGCGATCGATCAGGTACTTCAGGGCATCGACCGCGTCATCGGCATCGACCCGACTCTCGCGCACGCGGAAGTGGTAACAGAAGCGGCATCCCTTGGCGCATCCGCGCGCGAGGCGCAGACGGAGCGTCGGATCTTGGTTGCCGAAGATGTTGTCGGTGCGTTCGATGTAGGGCGTGAGGTCGAAGTTGCGATAGAACGCGTTCCACGACGACTCGAGTCGCGGTGGGATGCGGTACTCGGTTCGCGCCGGCTCTTCACCGTTCGTCGGTGCGGTGAGGATGCCGCCGAGATCGTCGACGGACTCGCCTTC
>JAUIME010000843.1 GCA_030433195.1 bacterium | reverse complement strand
GGATACCGGAATGCGCTCGGCTTCGAGACGCGACCGTCGATGCCCGCGCCGCCGAGGCTTCTGGATCGAGCCGCCGGAATCGGGGTGGCGACGGTCGTCACGCTGCAAGCCGTGATCGAAGAGATCGGCGGATCGGGCGGCAACAGCGCGAGCCTCACGAATGCCGTCGTGATCGAAGTCGTGCCGGGCTCGTGATCGATCGTCGTTGCCGCTACTCGAGACGTTCGTTTACAGAATCGATGTAGGCGTCGACGTCGAACTTGCGCTTCAACCCGTCCGCCGTCATCGAGCGGACCTTGCCGAAGACGTCGCGTTCGCCCCACGGTCGGTCGTGCAGGCCGAACAACCAGCCGACGTTCGCGAAGCTGCTGCAATCGCGGCCGTCGAGGAAGTAGCGGTTGTTGAGGTCGAGCGCGATGCGATGGGCGTATTCGGGCGTATTGCTCCACTCGAGGATCTTCTTGCCCCAGTACATGCGCATGTAGTTGTGCATCGTGCCGGTGTGTTTCATGTCGCGCATCGCCGCGTTCCAGGCTTCGTCGTGCGTGGCGGCTTCGTCGAGTTCTTTCCGCGTGTAGCGATGCGGACGCGTGTCGTCGGTGTGCTCGGCGAGCGTCGTTCGCGCCCAGTCGGGCAGGGCGGCGTAGCGATCGTAGTTCGACGTGTAGTAGACGAAGTTGACGGCGAGCTCGCGGCGCACGACGAGCTCTTCGAGGTACGTGTCTTTGTCGGCGCGCGTGCCGTAACGCGTCGACGTGAGGCGCCCGGCGAGCCACACGGGGCTGACCTGCCCGAAGTGCAGATACATCGACTGGAAGCTCACGTCGTCGGTCATCGGTTGGTCGCGATGCTCGTCGTAGCTCTTCAGGCTCGACTTCAGGAACGCGTCGAAGCGGCGTTTCGCTTCGCGCGTGCCGCCGCGAAAGCGATCGCCGACTTCGGGAACCGACTCGTCGAGATCCATCGCGTCGAGAAGCGCGGCGCGTTTTCGCGGGCCGTCGATGTCGATCGAGTCGACCGAGAGACCGAGCGAGTGCTTGTCGAGCTTCGTCGGGCGCAGGTCGACGAGGAAGCGATCGCGCTCGACCTCGATCTTCGGGCGCAGCGTGCGCGCCGCGAACTCGGCCTTGTCGCTCGCGGTCTCGACGGGCACGACGACGTTGGCTTCGACCTGCACGACGCGGCAATCGAGCTCGCGCGCGACGCGTCGCCGCCATTGCTTTTCGTGACGCAGGTACGCGCCGTCGCAGACCACGATCGACGCGCGTCGTCCGAGTTCGATCGCGACGTCGTCGGGCGAGCCGCGACGCACGACGAACTTCACGCCGCGATCGGCGAGCGTCTCGGCCGCGTCGGCGATTCCTTCGAGCATGAAGGCGTAGTGCCGTCGATTCGCGCCGGGGTAGTCGTCGGTCAAACCGAACCCGACGAGCAGCCGTTGCTCGAGCTCGTTCGCTTGCTGCACCGCGTACTCGAGCGCGGGGTTGTCTTCGGCGCGGTGCGACTGCTGCATCCAATACAAGACGTAGTCGCCGTCGGCGGGATCGACGTCGGCGAGGACGCGGATACGTTCGGGTTCGATGGTGCGGGTCGGCATCGGAGGATGGTCGCACCTCGTGACGGGGGGACGCAGCATTTCTTTCGAAGCACCGGGTTGACTCTGGTCCGAACAAAACCCTAAAATCGGAGTCTCATCGCGTCCGGAAACCCGGGGGTTTCGATGGAAGTTTCTGTTCTGCAAAGCCTTGCACGACAAATACAGGCAGTCGAGTCTGGCGCGAACTCGGTCCTCACGCAAGGCCTGGCAAACGAGACTCCCGTCTCCACCGGGTGGCCGGACGTCGATGAGCTCCCTCGCGGCGTGCTGCACGAGTGGTTCGGTTTCGAGGGGGCGGGGGTGTCACGAGTCGGCCGCGGAAGAGCGTCGGCGCGGGGGCCGCGGGGCAGTGCGCGGGCGCCCGTCTCGTTCTTCGTGCACCTGGCGACACGCGCGCTCGATCCCGACGACTGGGAGACCGAGCGGGTGCTGTGGATCGGCCGGTCGGTGTGGCCCTACCCGCAGGCATTGATCGGCGAGGCCGGGGCCGATCGTCGCTTGTTGCGTCAGTCGGTGTTCGTCGACCCTCCCGACGACGCCTCGCGTTTTTGGGCGGTCGACTTGGCGCTGCGTTGTCCGCTCGTCGTCGCGGTGTTCGCCGACGGCACGGGCATGAAGATGGCCGAGACGCGTCGACTGCAACTGGCCGCGCGCAGTCGGTGCGACACGGCGCGGGCGCCGTTCGC
>JAUIME010000842.1 GCA_030433195.1 bacterium | reverse complement strand
GGCCCCGGACGCGAAGGGGCCGAAGTCGCGCTCTATGTGATTGCCGGCGGCGGACACACCTGGCCCGGACGCAGCTATTTCTCGCGTATGGAGGCACCGCGCTGGGTCCGCCGCGCGAGTCCGCTCGGCCGCTCGACCGAAGAAATCGCCGCGAACGACGTTCTCTGGGAGTTCTTCCGACGACACGCTCGCGAGGCCGAGCCCGCCTGGGCGTCGGCCCCGGCCGCCGACGCATCGCCGACGCCTGGAGCGTCCGACTCCGACCGCTGAGCCCGCGCGGTCGCCCCCCACCGAAGCGGCTTGCCGGCGAGCAGCCGAGCGAGGGGAAGGCTACGATTCGTCGTCGGTGCGCGGACGCGAGGCCGCGGACTGCAGTCGCGACGCGAGCGATGAGCCCCGAGACGCCTTCGATTCGTCCGGCGTCGGTTCCGCATCTTCGGTCGATGCCGGAACACGCGCGTCTGCGGTGCGACCGGCGGCGATCGCCGCATCGTCCGTGGCCCCGCGGTTGGCGTCCGAGCCCGCATCGGGGCGACGCCCGCGAGAATCCGCTTCGCCTCCAGCGCCCGAGCGAGCCGGCGCCCCTCGCTTCGCCTTCGACGTCGACGTCCCATGGCTTCGACGGTCGTCTCCCGACGCCGCGGCAGACTCCCGGGTCGGGTCTTCGATGCGCCGCCCGGCAGCAATGTCGCGAAGCAGTGGCAGCGGCGACCGCAGCACTTCGGCGTCGCTCGCGAGTCGTTCGCGATAGGTCGCGATCCAAGCGCCGAGCGTTCCCCGCAACACCTCCGCGATCGACTGCATGCCGACGCCGCGTCCGACGCCACGAGTGCCCGGAAGCAGCAACGACACGATGCCCTGCAAGAGCGCGAAGAACAGCACGAGCACGGCCACGAACTGGCCGAGCACTCCGAAGCCGCTCGTCTCGCCCGCGAGGAAGTCGGCGCCGATCCGGTACAGCGAGTAGCCGAGCAAGACCGCCGGTACGAGCGCCCCGACGAGACTCGCGCCGAACACCACGGCGCTCGCGCGAGCGGAGTGCGCCACCGCGCGCAGGTCGAAGCGCGTCTCGATCTCGTCGGCGATCGCGCTCGCGAGCGCGTCCCCCTCGGTCTGCGCCGTAATCTCCGACCACGCCCCGACGGGAAGACCGCGATCGAACAGCTCGGCTTGCAGTCCGCGCGCCTCGGCGCGAACGACGTCGTCGAGCGCTCGTCCCTGCCCGCGACACAACAGCGCGCGTACGACGCTCACGTCGCCTCGTGCGCCGCCCCCGAGGATCCGCTGCACGATCCCCGTCAGGCCGTAGCGGAAGAAGTCGGCGACCGAGAGCCAGGTGCGGAACGGACCGCGGAAGCGCTCGTGTTGCGCGAGGGTCGCGAGTGGCGCGAGTTCATGCTCGATCGCTTCGAGCCGTTCCCCGAGCTTCGCCGCGAGCGCTTCCGACGCTTCCGCAGCGCGCCCCTCGGCGACCGGCAGCACCGCGTCGACGCGAGCTTCGAGATCCACGGGGGCCACGCGCTCGATGCTCGCTTCGAGATGCTCGATCGCTTGCTCGCGCTGCGTCCGAATCAACCGCGCGATCTCGCCGCTCTCGAGTTCGTGCTCGAGCAATCGGCGCAGGTCGTCGAGCTCGTCGATCGTGTCGTCGGCCAGCTCGACCGACGCGTCGCGCGCGGCGACGTGCGCGCCGGCACACACGCGGAACACCTTCACGTCGTCGATCCCGATGGACGCGAAGCGGGCGCGGATGTCGTCGGTCAGTTTCTCGAGCTCGTGGCGCGGCACGCGGTCGGCCTTGTTGAGCACCGCGACGCACGAGCTGAAGTGATGCTCTTCGCGCAGCACCGACCACGTACGCTCTTCGAGGTACTTCTCGGGGCTGAAAACGTAGAGCACGAGGCCCGCCGCTTCGAGGAGCTTCTGGGTCAGCGCGCGATGGCCGATCACGAAGCTGTCGAGGTCGGGTGTGTCGACGAGCACTTTGCGGCGCAGCTCGTCGCGCTCGTGCGAAACGAAGAGCGCATCGGCTCCGAGCGAACGCGGCATCCCGCCCTCGGGCACGTCGCGGTGGTGGTAGACACGGATCTTCGTGGTCGTCGGACGCACCTCGCTCGACTCGGCGATCGACGATCCCGCGAGCGCGTTGATGAGGGTACTCTTGCCGACACCGGTCCCGCCCGCGAGCGCCACGGTGAGCACGGGTTCGGCCGTGCCGAGGAACCGCGCGCCGACGCGATCCGCCGCCTTCTCGAGACGCGCACGATCATCGGTTCGGATCGAG
>JAUIME010000080.1 GCA_030433195.1 bacterium | reverse complement strand
GTGTCCGTCGCCTCGGGTACTTCACGATCGTCGACTACGTCGGCGAGCTCCCGAGCACGATCCACGTGAAGGTCGAAGGGATGAATGGGCACAGCGGACTCGTGGGCGAAGTCTCGTTCGTCTACGATCCCACGGACCCGCCGCAGTTCCCGATCTCGTCGGCCGAAGACGGTGTGACCGTCACCAATGTCCCAGCTTTTCCCGGGTACGTCATCGTTCATGCCGTAGCGAAGGGTTGCACGTTCGCGAACGGCCGACTCCCGAACGAGTGCCTCTTCGAGACCACGGTCGGCGACGTGGTGGCGGGCAGCCAGATCCATACGTCGTGCTCGGTGCCCCTCGGTGCCGGGTCGCGCTTCCCGCCGGTCTTCGTCACGTTCTTCCAAGACGTGAAGAATGCGCCTCCCGGCGATTGCGAGTGAGGCTCGATTCTGTACTTCCCGGTGCGCTCGGCGAGGTTCCTCGTCGAGTGCACCGTCTTCGCTCGTCGGTCAATCCGCAAGCAAAGCCTGAGCGATCGCGTCCGCGAGCATCGCGTTGCCGCGCTCGTTGACGTGGCAGCAGTCGTCGGCGTAGATCGGCTCTTCGACGTCGGCGAAGAGGGGCGTGAGGTCGTGGAAGTCGACGCCGGCGGTGAGGAGCTCGGCGCCGGCGGCGAGGAGCTTCGGATAGCCGAGGACCACGGCTTTGCGGTAGGGGTGGTCGTCGCGCCAGGCGATGGCGCGTTCTTCGGCGCTCATGGGCTTGCTGCCCTCGACGTACTGGTTCGGCTGCAGGAACTGGACGTAGCGGATGCCGGCTCCTTCGCACAGATCATGCATCGCGAGCGACGCGCGTCGCCATTGGCCGACGATCCGGTCGAGCGCCGTGTCGGTGTCGGCGGGCTGGAACGGGCCGCGCTCGACGTAGGGGCGCTGACCGTCCTCGCTCGCACGCCCGCCATGGCGTCGGATGCGGATCTCGGCGCGTTCGATGAGGATCCGCACGCGACGATCGAGGACCTTCCAAAGTAAGTTCCACGTGTAGAGGCGGCTTTGCGGGCCCTTCGAGAAGATGCTCGAAAGCGCGCGGCGCGCTTGTTCGTGGTACACCGCCGCGCCGATCATGCGGCGAAGTTGGGGATCGGGGAGGTCGCGCACGCGCCACGGCCAACTGCGCGGGTAGATCGCCGCGACGCCGTGTTCGACGTTTTCGACGAGCGACAGAGCGACTTCGTTGAACCCGTCGATGGCGACGGCGACGTCGATCGGCGCACCCGCCGTGAGAAAATAGTTGAGCGCCATGAGCTGCTGCGGCTGCTTGTAGCCGCCCCACGCGAGTCGCAGGATTTCGATCTCCTTGCCTGCGTAGCGGGGGTCTTGCTGCAGGAGCTCGACCAATCGCGGGGCGCCGTCGAGACTGAACAAGAACGCGACCGATCCGCCGAGGATCGCGACCACGACACGATCGGGGTCGCGCTCGCGAGGCAGGTCGAGCTCGCCGACGAGTCCCCACGCGTGGGCGCCTTGGCCGCCCCAGTTCTCGTCGGGTGCGCCATGCGTATCGTGGTCGACGACGAAACCGAGATACGGATGCAGCGCCTCGACCGCGAGGTGTTCGCGCATCGTCTCGGCGGTCTTGTCGTCGGTGCCGGTCGTGAGGCGTTTCACGAGCGCGATCCGGATCGCCTCGCGCTCTTCGTAGAACGATCGTGGCGAACGAATCTCGCCGTACACCCACCAGAGCACGAAGAACGAGCCGATCTCGACGATGATGGCTAGCAGGCCGAACAGCATCGCGAACATCAAGACTCGACGGCCTCGGCTCATCGCGGGCACGGCGTCTCCTTTCGGCTGGACGGGTCTCTCATTCGATTGCCAGCGGACCGACGTCGAATCGCGCGAGCCGCTCGTCGACGATCGCGCGCAACGTCTCGAGCTCGGCGGCGTCGTTCGCCTCGAGGCGCACGGTGAGGCAAGGCGTCGTGTTGCTCGCGCGAATCAGGAACCACGCGCCCGAGGGCAGCGCCGCGCGCACTCCGTCGATCGAGACGACGTCGTAACCCTCGCCGCCCGCACCCTCGAACGAGGCGACGATCCCGTCGACGACGTCGAACTTGCGGTCGTCCGGGCACGGCACCTTGATCTCGGGCGTCGACACGAGCGCGGGAAAGTCGTGGAACAAGCGCGACGCGAGGCCGCCCGAGCGGTCGACTCGCTCGAGAAACGCGAGCGCGCAGTACAACGAGTCGTCGATCGGCAGGTAGCCGCGATTGAAAACGAGATGCCCCGAGAGTTCGCCGCCGAAGATCGCGTCGAGCTCGCGGATGTCGCGTTTGAGCAGCGAGTGGCCGGTCTCGCCCATGATCGGCTCGCCGCCCGCGGCGCGGATGCGGTCGGCCAGGAACTGAGAACACTTCACGTCGTAGCGGATCTTGCCGCCCGGATACTCACGCAGCATGTCTTCCGCGAACAATACGATGAGCCAGTCGGCGGAGATCTTGCGGCCTGTTTCGTCGAAGACGCCGACACGATCGCCGTCGCCGTCGAAGCCGAGTCCGCAGTGGCATTGCTTCTCGACGACGGCCTCGCCGAGCGCGCGCATGTACGCCGGCACCTCCGGGTCGGGGAGGTGATTGGGGAAGTCGCCGTCGGGATCCGTGTAGAGCGGCACGACCTCGCAACCGAGGCGGTGCAAGACGTCGAGCACGATCGGCCCCATGACACCGTTGCCGCAATCGATCGCGACGCGCAGCGGCTGCTTGAAGACGAAGCGATCGGTGATTTCGCTCACGTAGCGTTTCACGTAGGCGAGCGACTCGACGCTCCCGTCGCCCGTCTCGTAGTCGCCGGCCTCGATCTGGGTGCGAAGGCTCGCGACGGCGTCACCCCAGAGCGACTGCCCGTCGAGAACCAACTTGAGCCCGTTGTCGGTCTTCGGATTGTGGCTCCCGGTGACGACGATCGCGCCGCCGAGCTCCATGCGGTAGGCGGCGTGGTAGACGACGGGCGTGGGCGCGACGCCGATGTCGATCACGCGCACGCCCGCTTCGGCCATGCCTTCGGCAGCGCGCGCCGCGAGTGCCGGGGACGAATGGCGGACGTCGCGTCCGATGACGGCGTTCGTGGCGCCGGCACGCCGCACGCGCGTCCCGAAGGCGCGACCGACGTGGTACGCGAGCTCGGGCGTGATCTGGTCGTCGACCCGACCGCGGATGTCGTAACGCCGGAAGATGCCCGGCTCGAACGAAGGTTGCTGCGAAGGGGCCATGGCTCGCTCTCCTGCGGCTACGGCTCGGAAGCGTAGGGGATGTGAAAAGGCTTGCCGCCGGCCTTCGCGTCCATGTACGCGAGGGCGTCGATCGCGGCCAGGCCGCACCGGATCGCGGCCACCTCGGCTTCGGATTTCGAGCCGGCGTCGATGAATCGGTTGGCGGGACGATTCGCGAAGACCGCGCACACGGCGCCCGCCCGAATCCCCGCGAGAGTCGCGAGCGTGAAAAGCGTGCTGGTCTCCATCTCGAAGTTCGCGACGCGCCAACGCCCGAGTCGCTCGGGCAGGTCCGGATCGCGCGGCTCGATGATCTGCCCGCGACGACCCTGCCATCCGTAGAATCCCGAAGCACAGGCCGTGAGGCCGGCGTGATACGGAATCCCCTCGGCTTCGGCGCCCGAGATCGCGGCGAGCACGACTTCGTGATGTGCGACGGCCGGGTACCCTTCGTCGACGAATCCGAGCGACGTCGACTCGAGGCGTACCGCACCGGTCGAAACGACGACGTCGCCGATCGCGATATCCTCCTGCAGCGCGCCACAGCTTCCGACGCGCAGCAGCGTGAGATCGCGTCGGCACGCGAGGAGCTCGACGACGGCGATCTCGGTGTTGTCGCATCCGATGCCCGTGCCGAGAACGGTAACCTCGCGCCCGCGACATGTCCCGGTGATGGCGGCGTATTCGCGATTGCGGCGCTCGATGCGGCGATCGTCGAAGTGTGCCGCGACGGCTTCGGCGCGTCCCGGATCCCCGACGAGGACGACCCACGGCGCGACCTCACCGGGAGCGAGCCCGATGTGATACTGGCGTCCGGCTTCGTCTTGAACGCGTTCGGCGGATTCGTAGGATCCCACGCTGTGCTCCTCGATGCGATGTCGCGGCGGCTCTCGAAGCACGATCGTAGCGCTTGCGCCGACCCCGCGCCATACGCTAGAAGATCCCGCGAGGAGAAGCCCGCAGATGCGCCGCTGCAGCCGGCGGTTCACGAATCATGCGGGCGAGGGCTGCGGCGGAGGTGATCACGATGAGCTTCGGGACGGACCGGCAGCGTATGAAAGAGAGCCTCGATGCGGCCGAGGCCGTTCTGTCGTCCCCCTCGGACGAAGAGCTGCACCGGCCGTTCGGGAACGGATGGTCGATCGCGCAGCACCTCGATCACGCGCTGCACGCCACGAGCGCCTCGCTGCGTGCCGTGAGCGTGCTCTTGGACGATCGAAGCGACCGGATCCTGCGCGAAGGCGCGCCGACCGAGTTCGGCACGACGGTGCTCGCCGAACGGCGGATCCCGGTCGGGGCCGCCCAGGCGCCCGACGTGACGCGACCCGCAGATCGACCCGAACGCGGCCGTCTTGCGGAGGAGTTGGCACGGTGCCGTGAGCTACTCGGCGCGTGCGATGGGCGGGCGGCTCGGGTCGAGGGTGCGACGGGACGGCTCCCGCATCCGGTCCTCGGCCAGTTTGACGCGGAAGAGTGGCTTCGCTTCGCCGACGTTCACCTGCGCCACCATCTCGCGATCGTGGAGACCGCGCACGACTGACGGCGATCTCCCGAGCGGTCAGTCGCTCTCGGATTCGGCTTCGACGGTGATGTCGCCGGCGTCGTCGATCGTGATCGTGATCACGTTCGGATTGCAGCAGACCGGGCAATCCTCGGTGAGTTCCTGTTCGGACCCCTCCGAGATGTCGATCGGGATCACGATCTCCTCGCCGCAAGACGGGCAGGCGAAGGTTCCCTCTTCCTCGACGCCGTCGATGAGGCCGGTGTTCCCACCCCAGCCCTCCTCGTCGTCTTCGTCTTCGTCGCCGTCATACCCGTCGTCCGAATCATCGTCGTCGTCGTCGTAATCGTCGTCGTCGTCCGGTGAATCGTCCTCGCTGTCGTCGTCGAATCGCGGGCCGGGGCGCGAGAGGGACGCGGTGTCGGCCTCGACGTCCGAACCGAAGTTCGTCGCGAAGTCGTCGGCGAGCATGTCGTCGCCGGGGTCGAGTTCGTGTTGTGCGTCGGAATCGTGGGGGCCGTCGTCCATGCCCTCGAGTTCCTCGTCCGCTTGCCGGTCATCCGCCATACGACCGTCTCCTTGCTCCCGAGTATCCGCCTCTTGCGTTCGTCCCGCTTTCGACATCGCGATTCGCGCGCGAGATCGATGTCCGAAAGTATCTCGGAGCGTCGACCCGGGCAACCATCGATTCGATTTTTCGCGCCCGAGGGCCGGGCGGCGGTAGAACGATCGACACGTTGCGATTCACGTGCCGATCGGATGCCACGCAGTCTTCCATTCGACGAACGGTTCGATACGGTACGGGCTGCACGTCGTGTCGCTTCGCCAGGCGGCGCGCGCGCGCTCGTCCTGGTAGCGGACGCGCTTGACGTTGTCGGCGGCCGCGCGATCCCAGGCCTCGCGCTCTTCGGGATCGGCACCGACGATCGACAGCGCGCCGATGTCCATGTGCTCGGAGATCGGCCGGCGGAGCTCGTCGCGGTAGCCCGTCAGGAGGTTGACGACGCCGGGGGGGAAGTCGCTCGTCGCGAGCGCTTCGCCGAGATCGCAGGCGAGGACGGGAGCATCGTTGTCGGCGATGACGACGCACGTGTTGCCCGACAGGATCACGGGTACGAAGGCCGCGACGAGACCGGCCAGCGGTGATTGGCGGCTCGGCATCACGGCCACCACGCCGACGGGATCGGGCGACGTGAAGTTGAAGAACGGCGCCGAGACCGGGTTGATGCCGCCGAGTACCTGCGCGAACTTGTCGGTCCAGCCCGCGTAGCCGAACACGACCTCGATCGCGGTGTCGATCTCGGCGTGTGCTTCGGCCTCGCTGTCGCCGAGCAGAACGCGGCATCGCTCGGAGAACACCGCGCGCCGATCCTCGATCATCTCGGCCAGACGGTAGAGAATTTGGCTGCGGTTGAAAGGCGTACGCGCGGCCCAACCGGGTTGCGCCTTGCGTGCGGCGCCAACCGCGTCTCGGAGGTCTTTGCGCGTCGCGCGGGCGTAGTGTGCCATGAACCGTCCCTCGTGATCATGCTGGTCGAGAACGTGCCCCCCCTCGGAGCGGACGAACGCTCCGCCGACGTACATCTTGAACGTCTTCGAGACGGTGATGCGCGATGCGGTCGTGGTCTTCGTCGTCATCGTGCGCGCCGGACGTGCCGCCGGCGTGGCCTTTGCGGATGCCGTGCTCGCGCGCGCCTTCTTCGATGACGTGGACCGCGTGCTCGTCGTCGTTCGGGCGCTCGACTTCTTCTTCTTGGTCGTCGGTCGCGTCTTTCGCGCTGCGGTCTTCTTCTTGGCCGTCGGTCGCTTCTTTCGCGATGCGGTCGTCTTCTTGCGACTCGCAGGCGCCTTCTTCGTTGCTCGCTTCTTGCGTGCCATCAGTCGGTCTCCAAGTACGCGAGCAGGCCGTGGCGTCCGCCTTCGCGGCCGAATCCGCTCTCTTTGAATCCGCCGAACGGGCTCCCGGGGTCGAAGCGGTTGAACGTGTTGCCCCACACGACGCCCGCGTCGAGCGCGCGCGCGGTCGAGAACAGCTTCGATCCCTTGTCGCTCCAGACTCCGGCCGAGAGGCCGTAGGGCGTGTTGTTCGCTTTCTCGATCGCCTCTTGCGGCGTGCGGAACGTCTGCACGGCGAGCACGGGTCCGAAGATCTCTTCCTGCGCGATGCGGTGCGATTGCGAGACGTCCGTGAAGAACGTCGGCGCGAAGAAGAAGCCCTTTCGCGGCAGGTCGCATGCGAGCTGGTGCATCGACGCGCCTTCGCGACGACCGCTCTCGACGAGCTTGCGGATCTTCACGAGCTGTTCCTTGCCATGAATTGCGCCGAGGTCGGTGTTCTTGTCGAGCGGATCGCCCACGCGCAGCGTCGCGATGCGTCGGCGCAGCTTGTCGAGGAACGGGGCGGCGATGCTCTCCTGAACCAGCAGTCGAGATCCGGCGCAGCAGACGTGTCCCTGGTTGAAGAAGATGCCCTGCATGACGCCTTCGATCGCTTGGTCGAGCGTCGCGTCTTCGAAGACGATGTTCGCGCCCTTGCCGCCGAGCTCGAGCGTGAGCCGCTTCTTCGAACCCGCGAGCTGGCGTTGCAAGATCTTCCCGACCTCGGTCGAGCCCGTGAACGCGACCTTGTCGACGTCGGGGTGCTCGGCGAGCGCGGCGCCGGTCTTGCCCGCGCCGTGGACGAAGTTCACGACCCCGGGCGGCAGGCCGGCTTCGAGCAGGATCTCGGCGAGCTTCATGGCCGTGAGCGGCGTCGTCTCGGCGGGCTTCAGCACCACGGTGTTGCCGCACGCGAGCGCCGGCGCGATCTTCCAAGCCGCCATGAGCAGCGGGAAGTTCCACGGGATGATCTGCCCGGCGACCCCGATCGGCCGCGGCGTCACGCCCGGAAACGCGTATTCGAGCTTGTCGGCCCATCCTGCGTGATAAAGGAAGTGCGCGGCGGCGAGCGGCAGGTCGACGTCGCGCGTTTCCTTGATCGGCTTGCCGTTGTCGAGCGTCTCGAGGATCGCGATCTCGCGCGCCTTCTCCTGCAAGATGCGGCCGATCCGGTAGAGGTACTTGCCGCGCTCGCGTCCGGGCAGCGCCGACCATGCGGGGAACGCGCGGCGCGCGGCTTCGACGGCGCGGCCGACCATGCGGCGGTCGGCCGTCGGCACTTCGCACAACACCTCTTCGGTCGCCGGGTTCACGGTCGGGAAGTAGTCGCGTCCGTTCACGAACTCGTTGTCGATGAAGTGTCCGTAGCGCGACTCGTAGCGGCACGACGCCGTGCTTTCGGGCGCGGGTGCGTACGTCCACAGATCGCCGAACAGGAGTTCGCGCGCGGAGTCGGGCGAGGTCGCGGCATTCGTGTCGGCCGGGGCGCCGTCGCCGTTCGCGGTGGCGGCGGTCGGCTCGATCCGTGTCACCGACGACGGCGTCGTCGGCGTAGGCTCGGCTTCGGTCGCGGGCGCTTCGAGGGTCGGGTCCGTCATGGGTCCGTCAGTCCTTGCTGAAGTAGTCGTCCGACTGGTAGCGGCCGGTCTCGAGCTTACGCCATTGCATGAGCACGTCGTTGAGCAGCGACGACGCGCCGATGCGGAACAGGTCGGGCGTGAGCCAGGTGTCGCCGAGCGTTTCCTTGACCATCGCGAGGTAGTGCCACGCTTGCTTTGCGGTGCGGATGCCGCCCGCGGGCTTCATGCCGATGATGCGACCCGTGCGCAGGTACTCGTCGCGGATCGCTTCGAGCATGACGAGCGTGACGGGCATCGTCGCGGCGGTGCCGATCTTGCCCGTCGACGTCTTGATGAAGTCGGCGCCCGCGTCGATCGCGATCTGCGACGCCTTGCGCACTTGGTCGAGCGGGCCGATCTCGCCGGTTTCGAGGATCACCTTGAGGTGAGCGGGGCCGCACGCCTCCTTCACGTCCGCGATCTCGTCGTAGACGCGCGCGTAGTCGCCGGCGAGGAACGCGCCGCGGTTGATGACCATGTCGATCTCGTCGGCGCCGGCGTCGACCGTGTCGCGAACTTCGGCGAGGCGGATGTCGAGAAACGACTGCCCGCTCGGGAACGCCGTCGCGACCGCGGCGACCTTCACGTTCGAGCCGCGCAGTTCGTCCTTGGCCGTGGCGACCATCGTCGGGTAGACGCAAATCGCCGCGACCGGCGGAACCTCGCTGCCGACGAGCGGCTGCAGCCCCTTGCGACACAGACGACGCACCTTGTCGGGCGTGTCGCTGCCCTCGAGCGTCGTGAGGTCGATCATACTCGTGACGAGCGCCAGCGCGCGCGCCTTCGCGGTCGTCTTGATGCTTCGCGTCGTGAACGACTTCGCGCGCATCTCGGCCGCGACCTGGTCGACGGCGGGAACGCGGGGCAACGTGTAAGTCATGGAGAGGCCTCTGAGACAGCATTCGGCGCGAGTGTGGAGAGGCGATTCTAGCAGCCCGCCGAGGAAGTCACCACGGCTGGAACTAGGAGCTTCTTCCACGTGCAGTTCACCGAACCGCAGGCCTTGCTCGCTCTGCACGCCTGTCCCCGGGCCTCGCAAAACCAGATCGTGGTGACTCCAGATCAGGTATTGAATTGCTCAGGGTAGTTGGGACTCGACCTGTTTGAGGAGTGTGCTCGTGGTAATCTCTGTCGATTCCCACGATAGACGACTGTTCTCGGTCTCGCAAAGCATTCTGCGAGACCGAGTCCCTTCTACTCAACGTGAGGCGAGCCCAATGGTGTTCCGTAGAGTTCTCAGTGCCTTCATCATCTCCCTCTCAATGGCGCTGGGCTCGTTCGCTGCTGAGCTGCGAGTTCCAGACGATCACCCGACCATCCAGGCTGCGCTAGACGCTGCAACACCTGGTGACGAGATTCTCGTCGCCCCCGGGATTTACCACGAGGGCGTCGACTTTCTGGGAAAGAGCGTTCTTCTTCGGTCGCTTGAAGGCCCGGACACGACGATCATCGACGCAGGTGGGGTAGGACCCGTGGTCCGTTTCGCGAACAACGAAGGGCCGCAATCAGAAATACGGGGTTTTCAAATCCGAGGAGGTCTCGGTGAACAGACAAGGGGCCGCACCTTTGGCGGCGGCATCTTCTGCGAGAATGCATCTCCCACGATCGCTAACAATGTGATTCTCCAGAACAGTGCGGAATCCGGGGGCGGGCTCGCCTGTCTGGGTGCGTCTGGCCCGACCATCGTCGAGAATATCATCCGCGAGAATGAGGCGACCGCCCGCGTTCTAGGTCACGGTGGGGGAGTTTTCTGCACGGATGAAAGCCATCCCACGATCGACCAGAATCAGATCCTCGAGAACACAGCCCTTTCGGGCGGCGGCATCGCTAGCCTTCGTGCCGCCGCGCCTACGATTACCCGCAATACGATCGCAGGTAACCGAAGCGTCAACGACGCAGCTGGGATCGTGCTGCAGTTTGCCCCCGGCGGGTTCATTTCAGAGAACGACTTCCGAGACCAGATCCGTCAAGGCATTGAGATCAATAGCTGCAATGACGTCTACGTCTTCGACAACATGTTTGCGGAGCAGTCGAACTTCGCGATAACGATCGAAGCCAGTGAGGGCGTCATTGTTTCCCGCAACGTTCTGGTGCGAAATGACCTCGCGATGCTCATTAGCAACTCGTCTGTCGAGGTACAGTCCAACGTGGTTTCGGATACCCGGGGCGCGGCAATCGAGATCGTGAATTCCAGTGCTGGTCTTGTGAACAACTCTATCACGCTCACAGATGGTCGCGCACTCCTTGTAAGGAGTGCGTCGGTCGTATCCGTTCGGGAGTGCACGCTTGCTCAGAACCGCGACGTCGACGGCGGAGCGCTTGAAGTCGCCGCGGGGTGTGATGTTGAAGTGGTCAACTCGATCCTATGGAGCAAGAGCAGGCCTCCTATTCTTGTCGCAGATTCGGAATTCACGGCCTCATTCTCATGTATCAGGGGAGGGTGGCCAGGGGAAGGCAATATCGATGTGGACCCCGAGTTCGTGGTACCCGGGTCTGGAGACCCTCATCTCAGACTGTCTTCGCCCTGTGTTGATGCCGGCAGTGACACGGGGCTTCTGCTGCAGCGGGACATCGATGGTCAAGAAAGGGTCCAAGCCGGAAGGAGGAGTCAGCCGGCGATTGTCGATATAGGAGCGGATGAGCTTGACCCCTCGATAGCTCTTCGTTTCGGATATGTAAACCAGATCGCCGAATCCGTATTGACCGTCAACGGCACTGCAGGCGATGCCGAGCGAGTTGTCCACATCGGGTTGCACGAACCCATTTCACTCGAGATGACGACGAGCAGCGCAGGCCCTCAGAGCGCGGCGTTCGGGCTTTATGCGTGGATCGATGCTCCCGACTCATTGACACACCGCAAGCAGCCCTTCGGGCTCGGCTGGACGGTGTTTCCAACGCCGCTTCAGATGGAACCTGTGAACGCACCGGTTGAGATCTGGAACAACCTCGGACGCATTGGCCAGCTCGGGAAACCGACGAGGTCCTCTTCTCTCGCACCCACAGTGGTGGCGACTCTCTCCCGAGGAGCCACAGTACCGATTACCGTGACTTTTCAGGGATTTCTGCAGGACGTTGGTTCACGAGGCGCAGGTCCAGTGAGCATCACGAACGCCGTCGTTGTCAGTGTCCAGTAGTTCACATCTTCTTCGTTCTCTCGCACTCGCACAAATCTCCTCAAGCTCAATTGCCGTATCGCCGAGAGACGATCCCGGGGACGCACGGATTGCGTGCGTCGGGAAACCTGAGATGAAGCTCGAGGAGATGACTCTTATGCTGAAGCGCACTATTGCTCTCAATCTGTTTCTTCTCCTTCCGGTCCCTGCACTTGCTAGCGACGCAGCAAGCATCCTCGTCTTTCCCCTCTTCGACATCTCTGAGGACTTTGAAACACTCGTCAGCGTAACCAATACCAACGTGAGTAATGTAATGTGCGGTAACGGGCTCGAGGACGGTGATGTCGTAGTTGAGTATGCCTACGTAGATGGCCTCACAAGAGAAGTCGCGAGAGTCTCGGAGCACCTGACTCCCGGCGACACATTGAGCGTGCTTGTCAGTAGGCACCTACGATCGTCGGCAGCGAGTGGGTTTCTTATCGTCTCGGCGATGGATGCTGCGAGCGGCACCCTTCTCAGGTTCGACCACCTTGTCGGAAAGGCCGTCTTGGTGACCGGAGGTGGAAACCGAGCTTGGGCATACAGCGCCTATCCCATTGCTTCCGCCTCGGTGGAAGAACCGATGGAGTGCATACGCGAATCTACTGATGTCGATGGAGAAGGAGATGCCGACCTCGATGGGATCGAATACTCACGCTCTCTCGACACGCTCTTGCTTCCTGTGTTCATTGAGGAGGGAATCGTCTCGAACCGTCTCGTCCTACTTTCGCTTGCCAGCGGAACCACCGATTACGAGGTTCACCTATGGAACAATGACGAGACCCTCTTTGTTCGCCGTCCTTCGCTCTCAAGTTGGTGGTCCGGATCGCTGAGCGACATCACCCAGATCGCCGAGAGCCTCCAAGGCGATTCGTCCGAGTTGCCCAAGGTCGAGGAGACTGGATGGATGAGCCTGAC
>JAUIME010000079.1 GCA_030433195.1 bacterium | reverse complement strand
TGCCGTGAATGCGACGAGTCCGCCGAGCAGCACCGTCGCTTCGGGCAGGAACAGCGAGAGATCACCCATCGGTCACATTCCCCCCGCTGCCGAGCGGATCATGTCGAGAATCAGATTCGGGAAGAACCCGAACAGGACGAGCACCGCAACGAGAATCGCGCGCGGCGTGACGGACCACGCGTCGACGTCTTTCAGATGATTCCACTTCGGATTCACGGGGCCGTAGATCGCCGTGCCGAGCACTCGCAGCATGTACGCGGCCGTGAAGACGAGCCCAGCGATCGCGAGGATGCCGAGCAACGGATACTCGCGCACGGCCGCGACGAACACGAGGAGCTCGGCCCAGAAGCTCGCGAAGCCCGGCACGCCCATGCCGCACAGTCCGGCGACGATGAACATCGACACCGCGACCGGGGCTTGGCTCACGAGTCCGCCGAAGTTGCGGATGTCGCGGTCGTGCGTTTGATCGTAGAGGAAGCCGACAGCCGAGAAGAACAGCGCCGTCATGATCCCGTGCGCGAACATCTGGAAGACGGCGCCGTCGGTTCCCGCGACCGTGAGCGTGTTGAGCCCGAGCAAGACGATGCCCATGTGCGAGACACTCGAGAAGCCGATCACGTACTTGAAGTCGGTCTGCCGCATCGCGACGAACGCACCGTACACGATGCCGCACGTCGCGAGCACGGCGAACGTCGGCGCCCAGTATGCCGCGCCTTCAGGGAGGCACTCGATGGCGATGCGCAAGATGCCGAACGCGCCGAGCTTCATGAGCACGCCCGCATGCAGCATCGAGACCGCGGTCGGGGCGGCGACGTGGCCGGTCGGTGACCAGCCGTGGAACGGGAACATACCCGCGAGCACGCCGAAACCCACGTAGAGGAACGGGTACACGAAGATCTGGAAGTCGCGCGAGAAAGCGCCGCTTCGTGCCATCTCGAGGATGTTCCACGTTTCGCCGCCCGACGCGACGAACAGCGCGATGAGCCCCGGGAACAGGAGCGCGCTCCCCGCCATGAGGAACAGCGTCAGCTTCATCGCCGAGTATTCTTTGCGTGTGCTGCCCCACACCGCGATGAGCGGGTACATCGGCAACACCGCGACCTCGTAGAAGAAGAAGAACGCGAACGCGTCGAGCGAGAAGAAGACGCCGAACACCCCGAACACGAGCGTCGACATGAACGCGAAGTACTCCTTCACGCGCTTCTCGAGCTTCCACATCGAGAGGACGCCCGTGAAGAAGACGATCGCGTTGAGCATGTTGAGGACGACCGTCACGCCGTCGATCGCGACTGTGTAACGAATGCCGAGCGCCGGCAGCCACGCGACGTCCTCCATCATCTGGAAGCCGCCGACCGCGCGATCGTACGCGGCCCACGCGATCATCGCGAGGACGACGGCGGCGAGGCCCGCAAGCGCATTGACCGACTTGATCGCCTTCTCGTGTCGCCCCGGAATCAGCAGCGTGAGGAAGACGGCGATCGCCGGGCATAGGAGCGTCGCGGTGAGGATTGGGAAGTCGCTCATCTCAGCTCAGCCTCCCCAGGTAGAACGCGAGCGCCGCCGTCACGACGATCGCTCCACCGACGTACCACTGCAGCCGACCGTTGTGTCCGCGCGCGACCGTCGCGCCGACGCGAGCTGTCCCGTCGGCCACCATGTCGGCACCCGCATCGAAGCCGTCGCGCTCGGTGCCGTAGCACAGCTTCGCGATCGCGACCGCCGCGCGCACGAACACGCGCTCGTAGATCTCGTCGATGTACCAACGTCGCTCGAAGAACGTACGAAGCGCGGGCATCCGCGAGACGAAACCCGCCTGCCGCGCGCCGCTCCGACCGAACTCGAGCCACGCGAGCACCACGCCCGCCAGAGCGACGGCGATTGCGGGCGCCATCTCGACGAACGTGGGGTGGTGGATATGTTCGATGCCGAGCAACGCCCCGATGCGATCGCCGAGGAAGCCCGCACCGACGCTGCCGACCACGAGCAACAGGATCGGGAAGCGGAAGACCCACGGCTCGGCATCGCCGTGATCATCGGACCCATGCCCGCTGTCACCCGCGTGCTGCGCGTAGGCCGGTTCGTCGGGCTCGGCCGCCGAGGCGTCGTTCGGCCGCGTGAGCAGGAAGATCATCCGGAACGAGTAGTACGCCGTCAGGAACGCAGCCGCGAGTGCGGCGACTTTGAACACCGTGGCGCCGGGGCCGTGCAGCGCGCCGAGGATCTGCTCCTTCGAGAAGAAACCGGCGAGCGGCGGAATCCCCGCGAGCGCGGCGCCGCCGACCACGAGGCCGATCGTCGTGATGCGCATCGAGCGCGCGCCCGCGCGGCCCATCGCGATCATGTCGTTGGTGCCGTAGTGGTGGATGTAGGCGCCGGCGCACAGGAACAACAACGCCTTGAAGAAGGCGTGCGTCGTGAGGTGGAAAAATCCCGCGAACAGGCTGCCCGCCGCGAGTCCGATGAGCATGAACCCGAGCTGGCTGATCGACGAAAACGCGAGCACACGCTTCATGTCTTTCGCGACCATCGCCATCGTCGACGCGAGGAGCGCCGTGAACGTCGCGACCGCGAGCATGATCTGCGCGGTCGTCGGCGCGTCGAGGAACAGGCCGTGGAATCGCGCGACGAGGAAGACGCCCGCGGCGACCATCGTCGCCGAGTGCAGCAGCGCACTGACCGGCGTCGGCCCTTCCATGGCGTCGGGAAGCCAGGTGTGCAGCGGGAACTGGGCGCTCTTGCCGATCACGCCGATGAAGAGCAGCGCCGCGATCCATTCGATGCGATCCGGCGCGATCGCCGGCGGCAACCCCTCGGGATCGAAGATGGCGCCGATGCTCTGGATATCGAGTGTGCCCGTCGATTGGAACAGGAAGATCAGCCCGACGAACAGGCCGACGTCCCCGATGCGCGTCATGAGAAACGCCTTCTTCGCCGCGGCTACGGCCGACGGTTTCTGGTACCAGAACCCGATCAGGAAGAACGACGCGAGGCCGACGAGCTCCCAGAAGATGAACGTCTGCAGCAGATTCGCCGCGAAGACGAACGTGAGCATGGCCCACTCGAACAGCGCGAGGAACGCGAAGAAGCGGCCGCGTCCCGGATCATGCTTCATGTAGCCGAGCGAGTAGACCTGGATGCACATCGTGATGAGCGCGACCACGGCGCCCATGATGCGTGTTCGGCCGTCGAGCAGCAGCCCGAAGTCGATCGCGACGTCGCCGATCGTGAACCAGCGCGCGCCGACGACATGCGGTTCCGCAGGTCCGCCGAACAGCAGCAGCGCCGTCGACACGAGACTCACGGCGCCACTCATGAGCACGACGCCCATGGCGACCGCGTGGTGCTTACGGAAGACGACGAGCCCCAGGAAGAACCCGACGAGGGGCGCGACCACCGAAGCCAGAGCCAGCGTATCGGGATTCATGCGCGGATCATCCTTTCAGCTCGTCGAGGCCGGCCACGTCGATCGCGTTGCGGGATCGGTAGACGGCGAGGATGATCGAGAGCGCGATCGCGGCTTCGGCCGCCGCGAGTCCGATGACGAAGAGCACCGCGATCTGCCCGACCGCGGGGTCCTTCGACAGATACGCGTTGAACGCGAGGAAGTTGACGCTCGCGCCGTTCAGCATCAGCTCGATGCCGATGAGGATCGCGATGAGGTTCCGCCGCGCGAGGACCGCGTAGAGGCCGATCGAGAAGAGCGCGAGCGAGAACAGGAGCCAACCCGTCAGCATCATGCGCGCGCCTCCTCGGATCGGGACGCGTCCGATGCGGAGGGCGCCGCGCTCGCAGGCGATGCCGGATTCACGGACGCCGCGCTGTCACCAGGGCGCATCTCGTCGGGCATCCGAGCGCCGAGGCCGGCTCCGGCATTTCCCGACGACGCTTCGTCGTGACCGTCATTCCGCGATGCGATCGTGACCGCACCGAGAATCGCGAGCAGCAGGACGACGCTCAACAACTCGAACACGACGTTGAACCGATCGAGAAGATCGCGTCCGATCTGCTGCACCGACCAGGCTTCGGCGCTCGTCTCGGGAACCGGAAGTCCATCGAGATCGGCACCGATAAGCACCGCCGCAACGCCCGCGAAGAAGGCGATCGCAGCGAACCCCGCGCCGAGCCGGCGCGTCATCCCTTCGCTCGGTGCGCTCTTTCCCACCGACGACAGCATCACGGCGAACACCATTGCCACCGAGATCCCGCCGATGTAGATGAGCACCTCCATCGCGGCGACGAACGGACTCTTCAAGATGAGGAACGCCAGCGCGATGGCACCGAGCGAGATCGCGAGCGCGAAGATCGCGTGAACGATGTTGCGCGTCGTCGCCGCGAAGATCGCGGCCGCGATCGCGACGATCATCACCAAGCCGGCCGTCAACATGCTAGGACGCGCTCCCCTCGCCCGACTTCGGCGCGTCGCCCGACTTCGGCGCCTCGCCCGACTTCGGCGCATCGCCCGACTTCGGTGCATCGCCGCCGGCCTTCTCGGCCTCGGCGGCTTTCTTCGCGTCGGCTTCGGCTTTGGCCTTCGCCGCGGCGGCCTTCTTCGCGGCCTTGGCGGCAGCCTCTTTCTCTTCGCGTTCGCGCTGTTGTTCGATGAACGTCGGCTCGAAGTCGCGGAACTCCTCGAGGAGGTCCATGTTCCAATCGCGGTCGTAGCCCGCTTCGTCGTAGAGTCGCGAGTACTCGAGCGTGTCGGTCGGGCACACGTCGATGCACAGACCACACAAGCTGCACAACGCGAAGTCCATCTCGAAGAGGGTCGCGCGCTTCTTCTTGATGCCTTCGATCTTGCCGCCGTCGATCTTGATGCAGAACGACGGGCAGATCTGTTCGCAAGCGAGACACGCCACGCAGTCGTGCGAGTCCATCTCCTCGAAGCGGATGAGCTTGATCGCGCTGCGATAGGCTCCCGTGAGCTTTGGCTCGACGTGCGGGTACGTGAGCGTCACGGGTTTGCGCATCGACTCCCGCCCCGTGATCCGAAGACCCGTCAAGAGCGTCTTGAAACCGTGCAGGATCCTGCCGAGATACGCCATGTCAAAACACCTTCAAGAAGAACGCGGTGACGAGCAGGTTCACGATCGAAAGCGGGATCATCACCATCCAGCAGAACCGCATGAGCTGGTCGAAGCGCAGGCGCGGATACGTCCAGCGCACCCACATCATCACCGCCATGAGCGCGTACGACTTCAGGAAGAACCACACCGGGCCGGGCAAGAGCGGACCGCTCCACCCCCCGAAGAACAGTGTCGTCGCGACCATGCAGCCGATGAGCATGTTCGAGTACTCACCGAAGAAGAACAGTGCGAAGCGCATTCCGGAGTACTCGGTGTGGAATCCCGCGACGAGCTCGCTCTCGGCCTCGGGGATGTCGAACGGAGCACGGTTCGTCTCCGCCAGAACCGCGATGAAGAAGAGGATCGCCGCTACGGGCTGCAGCACGATGAACCACACGTTGCGGTCCATCTGCACCATCGTGATGTGGAACAGGTTGAGCCCTTGCACGGCGACCGTTTCGTCGCCGACCGTCACCGTGCGTCCCATCGACGTCGTCAGCATGACGACCGAAAGCGCCGACAACAGCAGCGGGATCTCGTACGAGATGTTCTGGGCGACCGAGCGCATCGCGCCGAGCAGCGCGTACTTGTTGTTCGAGCCCCACCCGGCCATGAAGATGCCGAGGACCGCGAAGCCGCCGAACGTGAAGACGAGCACGAGCCCGAGATCGATGTGGTGCAGCGCGAACGAACCCGAGAACGCCATGAGCGACGTCCCCGCGACGACGGGCGCAAACACGACGAGCGGCGCGAGGTGGTAGAGCGGTTTGTCGATTCCCTTCGGCGTGATGAGCTGCTTGCCGAGCAGCTTCACCATGTCGGCAACCGTCTGCAGCATGCCGTGGAATCCGACTTCCATCGGACCCATACGGCGCTGAATCCAGGCCGAGATCTTGCGCTCGAGGTAGATGCAGAACAACGCGTTGAACGAGAGAAGGCCCATGACCCCGCCCAGGCCCGTGGCGACGGCGAGCATCGGACTGCCGAGCATTTCAGCGAGCGTCTTGGGCAACGTGTGGCTCCTCCCTCAGCGGTCGATCTCGGGCAAGACGACGTCGATGCTGCCGACGATCGCGATCGTGTCCGCGACGAACGTGCCGCGCAGCACTTCGGGCATCGACGACAAGTTCGAGAACGACGGTGTCCGCAGCTTGATCCGCGACGGATTGTCGGTGCCGTCACTCACGATGTACATGCCGAAGTGGCCACGCGCCGATTCGACGGCAAAGTAGAACTCGCCTTTCGGCGGTTTGAATCGCTTCTTCATGCGCCCGGGCATGATCGGCCCCTCGGGCAGGCCTTCGATCGCTTGCTCGACAATGCGGCACGACTGCTCCATCTCGTCGACGCGCACTTCGAAGCGCGCCATGCAGTCGCCGGCCGTGCGCGTCGGGATCTCGAAGTCGAAGCGGTCGTAGATCCCGTAGGGCTCGGCGCGTCGTACGTCGTACGCCACGCCGGCCGCGCGCAGTGGCGGCCCGGTGATCCCGTACTTTCGCAAGAGATCGCCGGTCATCACGCCGACGCCGTCGCAGCGCTCGCGGAAAATGACGTTGTCATGCACGAGCGAGAGGTACATCGGGATGCGCTCGCGAATGCGCTTCAGCACCGCGCGTGCGCCGTCGAGGAACGCGTCGTCGACGTCCATCGTCACGCCGCCGAAGCGCCCGTACGAGTACGTGAGTCGCGAACCGGTGACGCGGTCGAGCACCTCGAGGATCTCTTCGCGATCGTCAAAGCAATACAAGAACGGCGTCACGCCGCCGAGGTCGAGCAGAAAGGTCCCGAACCACAGCAGATGGCTCGAGATGCGGTTCAGCTCGTTGGCGATCGTGCGGATGTACTGCGCGCGCTCGGGGACCTCGATGTCGAGGATCTTCTCCATCGCTTCGCAGTACGCGAGGTTGTAGATCATGCCGCTCAGGTAATCGACGCGCGACGTGTTCGGCAAGAACATGATGTAACTGCGGTTCTCGGCCATCTTCTCGTGCGCGCGGTGTGCGTACCCGATGACCGGCTCGGCGGTGATGATCTCTTCGCCGTGCAGCTTCAACAGCAGCCGAAGCACGCCGTGCATGCTCGGGTGCTGCGGCCCCATGTTGAGGTAGTACATCTCGTCTTCGGGGGCCGAAGCGGGCGCGAGATCGATCGGGTTCGGAGTCTTCATACGGTCAGCTCGCGCTCGGGCGGATCCTCTTCGGGCGGCGCGTCTTCGATTCGTCCGAAGTCCTTGAGCAACGCGTGGAAGTCGGCGTCGTCCGGGAGCAGGATGCGCTTCAGGTCGGGATGTCCGTCGAACGTGATCCCGTACATGTCGAAGACTTCGCGTTCGAACCAATCCGCGGCCGGGAACACCGGCACGCAGCTCGGAGCGCTCGCTCCCGGAATCTCGCTCGAAAGATCGACGAGGACGAGGTGACGGTCGGCCTCCCCGTACCGGTTGTAGGTGTAAACGAGCCGCATCGCTTCGAGGTCGCCGCGGCGATCCTCGGCCGTGATCATCTCGAGGAAGTAGCCCGCCTCGTCGAAGCGCCTCGCGAGCTCGACGACCCGGTCGGCGGTGGCGACGTGGCGCACATGGAAGCCGTCCTTCGCGGGATCGGACGGCTCGCTGCTCGTGGTGAGCCCGTCGAGTGCGGGGGCTACGGTGTCCTTCGGAGCCTCGTGGGTCACGCCTTGTGCCTCCGCCCGGCCTTGATCTTGTCCTGTAGCTTCAAGATGCCGTTGATGAGAGCCTCGGGGCGCGGCGGGCAACCCGGAATGTAGACGTCGACGGGCACGATGAGATCGGCGCCCTCGACGATCGCGTATTGGTTCGGGTACTTGAACGGGCCGCCGTCGATCGTGCAGCCGCCCATCGCGATCGACCACTTGGGCGAGGGCATTTGATCCCAAAGCTGCTTGATGACGGGCTCCATCTTCTTCGAGATCGTGCCCGCGAAGATCATGACGTCGGCTTGGCGCGCGCTCGGTCGGAACACGCCCGCGCCGAATCGGTCGAGGTCGAACTTGGAAGCGCCCGCGGCCATCATCTCGATCGCGCAGCACGCGAGCCCGAACGTGAGCGGCCAGAGCGAGTTCGCGCGCGCGGCGTTCAAGAGGTCTTCGAGCACGGCGAACTTCACGTAGGGCGACGCCTCGACCGCGAGCATGTCCTCCTGGCTGCCGGCCTTGGTGAGCTTCGGCTTGACGCTCGCCGTCTCGAGCTCGGGTCGTCGGGAAGAATCACTCATGTCGGGTCAACGCTCCCAGCGGAACACGCCCTTGCGCCAGGCGTGGAGGATGGCCATCGAAAGAATCGTCAGAAAGATGAACACCTCGACGAACGCGCGCCAACCGAAAGCAGGCTCGTCGAACACGAGCGCGACCGGGAAGAGGTAGAGCACGTCGACTTCGAACGCGACGAAGATCAGCGCGAAGACGTAGAAGGAGATGCTGAAGCGGATCCACGCCGACCCGATCGTGTCGACGCCGCACTCGTACGTCTGCTCGGTTTCGCGACCGCGATAGCGCGGACTCACGAGCCACGGAACCACGAGCGCGGCGAATCCGAGGATCACGCCGATGCCCAAGTACGCTACGAGTTGCGCGTAGTCCGTCATCGCTCCCGCCGCTGGAGTATCGACACGCGAGCGACCCGCCTCCGCGCCGTCGGTGCGGTCGGCCAGAGCTCGCCAGGGTCCGAGACGGTGGAGAGGATACCCTATCGCCAACGGCCGGACAACCGCGGTTGAGGGCTTGATCCGGCTTCATCGGACGACCGTGGCCGCGTCGCCGCGGTGGCGACCAGGGACTCGCGCCTTCGTTACCGCGAGTTCCCATCGGGTTTCTCGCGCGAGACGGACGAGGGCCCCGGGACGCACACTTCCGCGGTCTCCGGCTCGTCGAGCGGAGCTGGCGGGCGGCACACCTGTTGCGTCTTGGGCACTGGTGGAACGTCTCGACCCACGAACTCCTGGAGCCCATCGAAATGTCGACCCGAATGCCTCACCGACCCTATCCGATCGCCACGATGGTGGGCATCCTCGCCCTGACGATGACCGTGTTCGTGAGAACGTCGGACGCCGCGACCCTTCGCGTGCCGTCGGAGTTTCCGACGATTCAGGCCGCGATCGATGCGTCGATGGATGGCGATCTCGTCATCGTGGCGACGGGTACCTACGTCGAGGCGATCGACTTCCTCGGCAAGAACATCTCGCTGATCTCCGCGAAAGGACCGGCCAGCACGACCCTCATGGGGCCCGCCCAGGGGAGCATCGTCACCTTCGCGAACGGGGAAGAGACCGGCGCGGTCCTCGACGGATTCACGCTCACGGGCGGAATCGGGACGCTCGTGGACGACGTTCTCGTAGGCGGGGCGATCTACTGCTCGGGCTCGTCTCCGACGTTGCTCGGGAACCGATTCGAGGCGAACGACACAGCCGACGAAGGTGCAGCGGTCTACGTCACGAACGGCGCCGCACCGGTCTTCGACGCGAATGTGTTCACAGGGAACCACGCGGCCGACTATGGCGGCGCGCTCCGGGTGACCGGGCAAGCCACCACTGCGACGATCCGCGGATGTCGTTTCGTCGACAACACGGCTTCGATATCGGGTGGAGCTGTATCGGCGGTCGAGGTCTTGCACGTAGAGATCGTCGACTGCGTGTTCCGGAACAACGGTCCGAGTACTCCCGTCGTGATCGGTGAGACACCGACCGCCCGCGTCGCTTCCAGTCGCTTCTTTGACAACTCGAGCGGCGCGCTCCTTCTCCGCTTCGTGGACGGCATCGTCGAGCATTGTCACTTCGAGGGGAACGTCGGAGGTGCCGGAGCCCTCGCATTCTACTCGAGATTCAACAGCGAGGCGGCTTGGATGGTGTCCAATGTCGTCGTGCGCAACGAGAGCGATTGGGCCGTGAGCATCAACGGCGAGGTCAACCTCGTCAACAATGTCATCGCCTGGAATACCGGATACAACGGCGGAATCGGCGACGGTGCCGCTCTCGTCATCTGGCAGCGCGGACTCGGAATCTCACTGCACGACACGATCGCCGAGAACCGCATGGCCGGCCAGCTCGGGGCGAGCTCCGACGGCCTGTTCCGCCTCACGAACTCGATCGTGTGGTCGCGGTTCGCACAGCAATGGTGGGGGCGACCCCCATACTTCGACAACTGTCTCGTCAAGGGGGATGCGCCGGGCGCCGGGAACAACATCGATGCCGACCCGCGCTTGGCCGATTTCGAAGCCGACATCCACTTGCGAATCGAATCGCCGTGCGTCGATGCCGCGCGGCCGGTCGAAGGCATGCTCCCCGAGTTCGACCTCGACGGTGATCCGCGTTCGATCGCGGGCCGACCCGGTGCGGAATCGATCCCGGACATCGGCGCCGACGAGATGCGACCCGAGCTCGCCGCGCGCTACGGCAGCGTCGATGCCGCGCAAGTTCCGATCGTCGGCGGCGGTTCGTACGACGTCGTGTTCGTGAACGGTTCGGCCGGCAATCGCTCGACACGCGAAGTTCTCGTCGACGTCGGCGAACCGCTTCAGGTCGACGTGACCGCACCTCCATCGGGACCGACGTCCGCTCCGTTCGCGATCTACGCGTGGGTCGGCGCGCCGACGATCGAATCGATCGTCGAACAACCGTTCGAGCTCAGCTGGACCGGCATGCCGACGCCGCTGCAAGGAAGCTCGCCCGCGGTCGTGTGGAACAACCTCGGACGCCCCGCGCGCTTCGGCCAGCCGGATCTGCCGTCGGTGGCGGCGCCATCGGTGCTTCTCGACCGGACACGCGGGCTCCCGAGCGGCACCGTCGTGACGCTTCAGGGGTTCATCCTCGACGATCGGGCCCAGTCGCCTCGCGGTCCGCTCAGCGTCACGAATGCGGTCGTGGTTCGTACGCGCGACTAGAAGTCTCATCGCGGATGCGGTAGCTTGGCGCGATCAGCGGACCCACGACCCCGAGGAACATCATGAACACAGAGAACGCCTCCATGCTGTCGCTTCGTCGCCAGCCGCACCACGGCCGTCCAGCGCGCCGCGCGCGGCTCACGCTTTCGTCCCTCGCATGCAGCCTCATGCTCGCCGTCGCAGCAATCGCCGCCGACGATTCAAAGAGCGAGTCGACGAACGATACCTGGAAACCCACGCACTTCGTCTTCCTCGATACGGGTTCCGGCGACCGCAGCGGCACGACGCGCGAGGCCCTGCAGACAATGCAGGCGGACCATCTCGGCAACCTCGGCCGCCTGGCACGCGAGGACAAGAGCCGGCTCGCCGGTCCGCTCGGACGCGAGAGCCAGAAGGCGCGCGGGATCGTCATCCTGTCGCTGCCCAAAGGTGTCGACATCGCGAGCGAATTCGCGAACGATCCATTCATGAAGGCCGACTTCTTGAACGTTCGCGCCTATCCGTGGAACATGACGACGGGCAAGCTCCGAAAGCCCGACGAGATGACGTCGCTCGGCGAGTACGTCACGGTCGTCGTGAAGCGAGCCGGCAAGACCGAGCGCGCCGCCGCCGAGAAGGCCTACACCCTGCTCGAGAAGGAACTCGCGGCCTGGACGCTCTCGCCCGAGTCTCCGAACGAAGACCCAGCCGACGACGACGGCGGCGATCCCGTAAAGCCGCTCGCACTCGCCGGAGCGGCCGACGCGAAGGACGACGTGGTCGGGATCATGATCTTCCGCATCTCCGACATCGAGCGAGTCCGCGACGCGCTCGACGGCACCGACGCGCTCGAAGACGAGACGCTACGTTACGACGCATTCCGCCAGTATCTGGGCGCGGGGCTTATCGACTGACGAACGTCTCGGCCGCACGACACGCGAGGAATCGCTCGCTCGTCAAGGGCCGAGAATCACCGCAAGACGGATTCGACGAAGTCAGAAGGCATGCGAACGAGAGCGGGGCAGCGGTCTTCGTACTCGACCCCGACGAGGAGCTCGGGGCCGACCGAGGCGACGCACGCCGGAAACTGCACGGACTTGCCGCGCCATTCCTCGGCTTCGGGGACGTCGGGCTTCGGGCAATCGAAGGTCGGTCCGACGAAGACCCAACGGTTCTTCTCGGCGTCGAGCACCGCGAGTTGCAGGCGCCAGGGCGCACACGAATGGACGAAACCGATGAAGTACGGCCATCTCCACACGCGAAGCTCGCTACCGCCGTGCACGACCTCGCCGCGGCCGTGCACCGACTCGACTTCGGGGGCCTCGTCGTACACGACGTCGCAGTCGCCCGAATTCGGATCGCACCGCAGAATCGTGATCGGATCGACGCGATAGACGAATCGGAGCTCGCTCCCGAACGCGAACGGCATCCAG